>JBJFFR010000168.1:0-6611 GCA_051891935.1 Oscillospiraceae bacterium | reverse complement strand
TATGACCCTCTGCTTGTAAGGCAGATGCTCTCCCAGCTGAGCTATGCTCCCACATCGTCTTTGAGGTTTTAACTTCATCCCCAAGCGACGATATTTATTATACACTATTAATTCTCATTTGTCAAGGGTTTTTTGAAAAAAATTTTATTTTTTTAGAGAGATTATTTCCTCGGGTGTAAAGCTATACTTTTTATCGCAGAAATGGCAGCATACTTCAATGTTTTCCTGTTCTTCGTACATCTTGTTAAGCTCGTCATTTCCAAGGCTTATGAGTGCACGTTCCACTCTCTCCCTGCTACAATCACATTTATATGCACAACTGAACTCATCCAGAACATTCGGAGTAAGTCCATCGAGTACTTTCATAGCCATTTCTTCCGCAGAAACGCCTGCAGTAAGCATCTGTGTAACGGACGGAAGACTGTTGACATTCTTTTCAAGCACATCAATGCAGGATTCATCCGCAAACGGAAGAAGCTGTATAAGATATCCTCCTGCAGCCTTTACTGTAAGATCGGGATTAACAAGAACGCCCAATCCGCAGACAGTAGGGATCTGCTCACTCATCGCAAAATAGCTTGCAATATCCTCTGCGATCTCTCCCGAAACAATAGGGATCTGACCAACATAAGGCTCTTTCATTCCAAGATCCTTAACTATGCTCAAAGTTCCGTCCTTGCCGACAGCTCCCGCAACATCAAGCTTTCCGTATGAATTGAGAGGTATCTCAACGATCGGATTGGAAACATACGACTTAACATTTCCCCTGCTGTCTGCAACGGCGATAAGAGCACCTGCAGGACCGTTTCCGTTAAGACGGAGAGTAACGCTGTCAGTATCGTTTTTAAGTCCTATTCCTATCAGAGAAGCGGCAATAGAAAGTCTGCCGAGCGCAGCCGTAACAACTGCTGACGGTTGGTGTATGCGTTCGATCTCGGCAACGATGTCCGTAGCATCTATTGCAGTAGCTGTCACAGAAGCATCTGCAGAGATCGTTCTGACGATTTTAGCCATTTTATTTATCCTTTCTTCAGAAAAATTCCATCTGCTCGTTATGAACAAATGGAATACTATCACTTTATTTTTTTAGCGGCATAAACTACCTTTTCACTTGTTTCTTTCGGAAGCTCAAAGCTGTCATAATCATACTTTCCGACTATCTCAAAGCCGACTTCCTCCAGAGCCTTTTCAATCGTTTCACAATCGAATGCTATCTCGGAAAACTCATCGCTGTAACGTGAATATTTTCCGCTTTCATCAGGCTCAAAGAAATCAAGTGACATAGTTACCCTGCTGTTTTCTTCTTCAAAATAGTTCTGCCATACGCAGTAGACCTCATCAATATCATACACGAAGGTATTATTGCCGAGAACATTTTTATGCTTGTAAGGCGTATTTATGTCGAAGAGAAAAAGTCCGTTCGGCTCACAGAAAAGTGATACTCTGCCGAATGTCTTTTTTATATCTTCAAGGCTAACGAGATGATTAATGCTGTCAAGAGCACAAACCGTCACATCTATCGTACCGAACATATCCAGCTCGGTCATATCCTGACAAAGATACTGTATCGGAAGTCCGCTCTCAAATTTCTTGTCAAGCGCCTCGTTCAGCATTTCCATAGAAGAATCCGTGCCTATAACATCATATCCGAGCCGCGCAAACTCTTCGGAAAGGCTTCCCGTTCCGCAGGCAAGGTCAAGCAGAATACCCTTTCTTCCTCCGTGTTTTTTAACAAGAGAATCATAGTATTCTGCTCTGTCCTTGTATGATATATTCTGCGTCAGCTTGTCATAGTAATATGCAAAGCAGCTGTAACCGCTCATTCCTTATTTTCTTCCTGCTGCTTTTTAAGACGGTCAAAAACAAGTGCATAACCGTCCGTTCCGTAGTTGAGAGTACGGTTTACGCGGCTGATCGTAGCAGTACTTGCGCCCGTTGTAGCAACGATATCGCTGTAAACATTCTTGCTTACGAGCATTTTTGCGACCTGCATACGCTGTGCAAGGGATTTGAGTTCAAGCACGGTGCAGAGATCCTCAAAAAAAGCATAGCATTCTTCTACAGTTTCAAGAGTAAGGATAGCCTTAAAAAGGTCATCCATCTGCTCTCCTCTTAATTTATCATTCATAATGTTGTGCTGCCCCAATAAACGGAGCATACCTCCTCTCAAATTTCTGAACAATTTCCTATAACATAATTTTAGCACATTGTAGCGAAAAAGTAAAGAGGTTTTTTAAATTTCTTTGATGATTAGATATCATTGCGGATGATGTCTTCAAAAGTTTCACGCTTAACAACAACTCTTGATTTTCCGTCCTTGACCATTACAACAGCAGGCTTGCAAAGTCTGTTGTAGTTAGAGGACATTGAATAGTTGTATGCGCCTGTCGCAAGGACAGCGATAGTGTCGCCGACTTCAACGTGCTGAACAGGCATATTTTCACCGATAAGGTCGCCGCTTTCACAGCATTTTCCTGCAAGAGTGATCTTCTCGGTCTTTTCTTCGCCGGCCTTGTTTGCAACTTCAATATCGTATTCGGACTTATAGAGCGCATAACGAGGATTATCGCACATACCGCCGTCAATAGAAACATAGGTACGGATATTGGGGATCTCCTTGATGCCGCCGACTGTATAAAGCGTAAGACCGGCAGGTGCAGCGATCGATCTGCCCGGCTCAATAAGGATAAACGGAAGCTTGATGCCCTTTTCTGCACAGATCTCCTTTACCTTTACCGAAACACATTCCATATACTTTTCAAATGCGCACGGCTTATCTTCATTTGTGTACTTGATGCCGAAGCCGCCGCCGAGGTTGAGCTCCTTTACTTCAAATGAAAGCTCATTCTTGATCTTTGCAATAAATCCGAGCATAACTTCCGCAGCGTGCACAAACGGGTCGATATCGAAGATCTGGCTTCCGATATGGCAGTGAAGTCCTACAAGCTGAACATTTTTTAGTGCAACTGCCTTTTTAACAGCCTCAAAAGCTTCGCCTGTTTCAAGTGCAAATCCAAACTTGCTGTCGATCTGACCTGTTTTTACAAAACTATGAGTATGAGCGTCAATGCCCGGCTTGATACGGAACATAATGTTTGCCGTTACGCCCTTCTTTTCAGCAAGCTTATCAAGTCTTTCAAGCTCGAAAACATTGTCAACAATGATCCTGCCGACCTTTTTTTCAACAGCAAGCTCAAGCTCTTCATCGGTCTTGTTGTTGCCGTGAAAGCACACCTTTTCCATAGGGAAACCAACGCTTGCTGCGGTGTAAAGCTCTCCGCCCGAAACAACATCAGCACCTATTCCTTCGGAGTCAGCTATTCTGTAGATCTCCTTGCAGGAGAAAGCCTTGCTCGCATAGCACACAAGGCCTGCGCCGCCGTAATATTCATCAATCGACTTTTTGAAACGCTGACAAGCGCTGCGGATAACAGCCTCGTCCATAACATAAAGCGGAGTGCCGTATTCCTTTGCAAGCTCAACGGTATCAACACCGCTTACGGCAAGGTGACCTTTTTCGTTTACTGTTAAATTTTCCGATACAAACATATAAAAATCCTTTCTTTTGATCTGCATTGCCTTTATTCTGCAGATACTTCCTCAATTATTTCCCTGATCTTATCTGCTCCCTCGCCTGTTACAGCGGAAAATTCAATTACAGTCATTTCATCAAAATACTCTATTTCCTTCCTGAATCCCTCCATTCGAGCAGCACGTTCATTCTTGGAAAGCTTGTCCGCTTTTGTAAGTACAATAACAAACGGCAGTTCGTTATCGATCATAAAATTTATCATGTGCATATCATCGGCAGACGGAGGATGGCGCATATCAATAAGCTGAAATATCAATGCGATATCTCTCCCCGACATAAGATAGCCCTCGATAAGCTCCGACCAGCGAAGCTTGTCGCTCTTGGCGATCTTTGCATAGCCGTATCCGGGAAGATCGACCAGAAAGCAGTCATCAATCTTATAGAAGTTGACAGTTGCGGTCTTTCCCGGAACAGCCGAAACTCTTGCGAGCGATTTTCTGTTAAATATCTTGTTTATCAGCGAGGATTTCCCAACATTGGAACGTCCTGCAAAAGCAAACTCTGTTTTTTCCGAGGGTGGAAGCTGTTTATACTCTCCGTATGAAGCGAAAAATTCCGCTTTGTTAAAGTTCATATCGTTACTTTCTCCCCATTTTCTGCCTTATGAGCGAAGCTCGGCAGTATTCTTTATCTCTTTTTTCTTTTTTACAGGCAGCGGCTTCTTCACAAGTGCATTGTCAAGAACATCCGTGAGCTTTTCCGCGAAGATAAAGTTCAGACCCTCCTTGACAACATCGTCAACCTCTTCAAGGTCAGCCTTGTTTGCAGCAGGAATAATTACATCCTTCATACCTGCCTTGTAAGCAGCCATTGTCTTTTCACGAAGTCCGCCTATCGGAAGCACCTTGCCGTGGAGCGTTATCTCACCCGTCATTGCTACATCGTGGCGAACAGGAATACCGGAAAGTGCTGAAACAAGTGCAGTCGTCATTGTAACACCTGCAGAAGGGCCGTCCTTAGGTGTTGCGCCCTCGGGAGCATGGATATGAATATCCTTGTCCTTGTAGAAGTCGGGAGCAATACCGTATTTATCTGCAATCGAGCGAACATAGCTGACAGCGATCTTGGAGCTTTCCTTCATAACATCGCCGAGCGAGCCTGTTACCTCAACATTGCCCTTTCCGTTCAGCACAATCGCTTCAAGCGGCATAATTACTCCGCCTACCGAAGTCCAGGCAAGACCGTTTACAACGCCCACCTCGTCTTTTTTTGCAAGATCATCGTCAATATACTTGCGGACGCCGAGATACTTTTCAATATTTCTCGGAGTGACGCTGACCTTTGCAGCTTCTCCCGAAACAATTACCTTAGCAGCCTTTCTGCAGAGCGAAGCGATAAGCCTTTCAAGCTTTCTTACGCCTGCTTCACGGGAGTAATTATCAATAAGAACATATATTGCCGCATCATTGATCTTTAGCATTGAAGCTTTAAGTCCGTGAGCCTTGAGCTGCTTCGGAATAAGGTGTTCCTTTGCGATATGGAACTTTTCCTCGCGTGTATAGCTTGTAAGCTCAATAACTTCCATTCTGTCAAGAAGCGGAGCGTCTATTGTTTCGGTCGTGTTTGCGGTCGTAACAAAAAGCACCTTGCTCAGATCAAACGGTATTTCGATGTAATGGTCGCGGAAGGTGTTGTTCTGCTCGCTGTCAAGGACTTCAAGCATTGCCGAAGACGGATCACCGCGCATATCGTTTGACATTTTATCGATCTCATCGAGCAGGATAAGCGGATTGGCTGTCCCTGCCTGCTTGAGAGCAGTTATGATCCTGCCCGGCATTGCGCCGACATAAGTCTTTCTGTGGCCTCGGATATCCGATTCATCCTTGATTCCGCCGAGCGAAACTCTGACATACTTTCTTCCGAGAGCCTTTGCGATAGATTTTCCGATAGAGGTCTTGCCGACGCCCGGAGGGCCTACAAGACAGATTATCTGACCCTTTATATCAGGTTTAAGCTGACGGACAGCAATATTCTCTATGATCCTTTCCTTTACCTTTTTCAATCCGTAATGGTCAAGATCAAGAGTTTCCTGAGCTGCTTCAATATCGGTATCGTCATCAGTATAATTATTCCACGGCAGTTCAAGAACCGTGTCAAGATAGTTCCGAAGAACAGCATAATCCTGTGAGGACGGCGACATTTTGGAAAGGCGTGTAACCTCACGAAGAAGCTTTTCTTCGCTTGCCTGTTCAAGATGAAGCTCTTTTATCTTCTGCTCATATTCATCAAGCTCATCGTATGTATCGTCTTCGCCGAGCTGTGACGAGATCGCTCTCATCTGCTCACGGAGATAATACTCACGCTGGCCATCGTCTATCTGCTCTCTGACCTTGCTCTGTATGCTGTATTCTATATCGAGTATCTCCACTTCACGCGAAAGCATTGCAAGAAGCATTCCAAGCTTTGATATAAGATAGTCCTCCTCAAGCAAGTCCTGCTTATCCTCAACGGGCAGCGGAACGTTGCTTACTATCGTGTCAAAGAATTTTGCCGGATCCTTTTCATCCATTATTGAATTGACAAGTTCCTTCGGCATTCTCGGCACAAGATGGCTGTAATGCTCGAATGTCGATCTTGTTGCACGGACAACAGCGTCAAGCTCGACCTCTTCATTCTGACATTCTATATGATTCGGGAGTTTTTTGATATAAGCCGTGAGATACGGTTCGTTCTGATCTATCTTCATCAGCTTTGCACGGTATTTGCCCTCGACCAGAACTCTTGTGATCTTATCGGGAGTTTTAAGGATCTGGCGAATCTCTGCAACCGTACCTATTTTATATAAATCATTCTTGCCCGGATCTTCAACGGAATTGTCGATCTGGGAATCGAGAAAAATAAGCTTTTCACCACTCATTGCAGCTTTCAGCGCAAGCTCCGAACGTTCTCTTGAAACATCGAAATGCACAACTGTATTCGGGAAAACAACAAGTCCTCTTACTGCGAGCATCGGCATTAAAATCGTTTCAGCTCTTGTTCCCATTATAAACCTCGTTTCTCCGTCGGAATGAAATAAATA
>JBJFFR010000167.1:0-6740 GCA_051891935.1 Oscillospiraceae bacterium | reverse complement strand
TATAGGATTTCGGCGCAGATTTTTTCCTGTATTTTATTGGTGTTTAGTATTAAAACACACTCGCTTCGCTCGTTGTTTTCACGTTCATCTCCCATAGCTGTTCATATTGAGTTGAAGCTTAAATACACTCACTGCGTTCGTGTATTTAAGCTTCAAGGTTATTTGTTCCGTACATAAAGAATAAGCGCAATTCACGATTTGAGATTTACAGAATGATTTCTCATGTTCTGTTTTAGCTCTTTTTCGTGAATTGCGCTTTTGATTTGATTTATTTTTTGCTTTTGCGGCAAATGATTAGCTAAAGTTTAGGGTGTTTCGCTTCTGCGGAAGCGACCAAGGGCTTTGCCCTCTGGACACCCACCACCTTTGATAAAGGTAAATTCTTGCAGAATTACGAAACTTTTGCTTGGCTTCGCAATTATCGCAATTATTAAGTATTTTTTACTCTTTTTCTATTGAAATTTGACAGCTTGTATGATATAATTTATAATTAAGTGTAAATATGCAATACCGCAAAGGAGCTATATTCGGATGGCAGAAAATTTTATCCGTTTTGCAGTGAGAGGCAGCAACGATCTTTTTAAACTGGAGCTTTGCAAGACCCTGCTGCATTTTACCGAATTCGATTTTACTTATTTCTGGGAAAGATGTATGGACGCAGGCAGAGCAGCCAAAAAGTCGGGGCATCTCCCGTCAAGCACGGTCTCAAACGCAAAGACCGTTATTTCTGCTGCCCATCCGTATATCGAAGCTATGATCGGCGGCGATTATTCCGAGATCGTCACCGACTGCATTATTGAATATATCTGCCATTCCGAACGCATAAGCCTTGACGAGCTTTGGGTGCGCTGTATTTCACCCAAGTCGAAATACGAAGAAGCTATCTTTAACCGCATCTCGATGTTCAAGTCGGGCAAGGCTTCAAACGGCTGGACAAACATTGTCCGCTTACAGGAATATGCGCAGAACAAGCTCGCTTTTATTTATGACACAAACGAGGACAGGACGCCCGACTCGCCGCAGACCTTGAAGGTGCGAAAGGAATATTTCGATGTTTCTTACTCGGTCGCTGCGAATGAGCTTGGAATGGTCGGAAAGAATCTTCCGTCCGTTGCGGTCTGCAACCCGGGACTTACTCCGACAGCCGCCTTTATGAATGCAAAGGTCGCAAAGGCAGTTTACCGCCGCTTCTCCGAGGCGTTCAAGCTCGGCGGAGATATGTCCGTTCCCGAGGGAAAAAACTGCGAGTATCTCAAGGACAAGCTTGCAATGGACGCTTATGATTTTGTCCGAGGAATGAAGCGCCCCGGCGAGATAGATATGAAATTTGCGCTCGAAGCTATGGTGGATAACCCCGATGAGGTTTATCTCCCCGACAGCTTCAAGGCGATAATTGATCTTGAATTTGATCTTATAATGAAAAACGGACTTGTTTTCCGAAGATGCGAGGAGTGCGGAAAGTTCTTTGCCGCCGATGATGACAGCTTCCTCTGCAACAGGATAAACAGCTCGGGAATGACCTGCCGACAGCAGGCAGACGCTTTGTTAAAAGCGATCGCCGAAGCTTCGGAAACTCTCAAAGCTTCCGAAAAGGCGGAAGAACCCGTTGAAACCGTTCCCGAACAGCCTAAAAAGCCCGAACAGATACCTCCCGAGCTTGAAAAGAGAGGTCAGAAGATATACAATGCGCTTTATAAGCGTGTCGGAAAGGCAATGGACGAAAAGGAGTTCCACGAATGGAGCAGATACCTTTCCGATATGAAGAAAAACATCAAGGCTGGCGAAGCTACTTCGGAACAGCTCTGCGAATTCCTCGATTACTCCGACAAGCTCTGCGCCGAGGTGAAAAAAGGCAGGATGACTGCCCAGACGCAGTTCCGCTATCCCGAGGATGTGACTTCTTCGGAAAAGGTTTCGCCGCAGGAAAATACCCCGAAAGCCGAAGAATCCGCAAAATCCGAATTGAATAAGCCCGAACCTCTCCCCGAGGTCATAAAGGCTGACGCAGGCTCTGTCCGCATAATAAAGCCGTTCAGGCCCGAAACCTTTGACAGCCTTGCCGATGCGTTCATGGCAGGACGGTTCGGTGATGACGGCGAAGAAGAAACGGCTCCGAAGCCCGAACCCGAGGTAAAGGAATACACCTGGACGAGGATGACCCGTGAAGAGGCTTACGGTTTAAAGGATCCCCAAAAGGACGGTGAGAGCGAATGAATTTCATCAACGAGAACGCAGCTATAAACGGACTTGCCGACTATATAGTAAAAAGCGGCGTCTGCCTTTATAACTCCGTGAAATATATCTATTCGCTTGCCGAAAATGATTTTTACAATGTCGATATAAGAGATGTACTGAAAATAATCATCAACAACTTCCCCGAAACGGACGGACTTCGTTCGCTCGGACTTCGCATTGACGACTACACCTGCCGCCAGATGCAGAGCGAGGAATACAACAAGGTCCTTCCGCTTATGGTTTTCAGCCTTGCGGTGAGGATACCCGTGCTGAAAAATGTCAAAAACGGCGGTGACGTTATGACGGACGATCAGCTCTACAGGCTTTACAACGCCGTGCTTGACAAGGGAGCGGAAAATTACCGTGAGATAATAACGGAATCTTTCCTCGAAACGAAATACCTCGTGCGGAAAGGAAAGAAGCTTCCTCCGTTTACTGCGGACTGGTTCAAATCGTATATTTTGAGCAGCGTTCCTTCGCTGTCGGTGATAACAAACAAGAATATGTTCCTGCTCGGATTTTGCGATACGCTCTTTGCGGTGTTCTATACCTGCATGGAGGACGGCTTGTCTGAAAAGCTGCTCGAATATGCTGATGAAATGCAGACGGCAGACGGGGAATAATTACGGGAGAAAAGACTTATGAATAATAATAAAAAGAATACTGTTTTCCTCTGCGGCTTTATGGGCTGCGGAAAATCGACCGTAGGAAAGCTGCTTGCGAAAAAGCTCGGCTGCGGTTTTGTCGATATGGATGAATATATTGTTGAAAAACAGGGAATGTCCATTCCGCAGATGTTCGCCGAAAAGGGCGAGGATTATTTCCGCAATGCCGAAACCGAAGCCGTAAAGGAGCTTTCGGAAAAGTCGGGAGTCATCGCCTGCGGAGGCGGAGCAATGCTGCGTAAGGTCAATGCCGATATCGCAAATTCGGCAGGAACGGTCGTTTTTATTGATGTTCCGTTTGAACGCTGCTATGCAAGGATCTCGGGCGATAAAAACCGTCCGATCGTTGCGAACAACACAAAGGAAGAGCTGGGACTTATCTTTGAAGGCAGAGCACCCGTATATAAAGAAAATTCCGCTCTCACAGCGGACGGAAGCGGTTCTCCCGAAGAGATCGCCGAAAGAATAATCAATGCTTTGAAAATATAAAACAGGAAATTTTGATCCGAGAGGAAATGAATAAATGAACAAAGTCTATGCACTCGGAGTCGATGTCGGCTCAACTACCGTTAAAACCGTTATCCTTGACGAAAACAAGAAGATGATCTACTCAAAATATGAAAGACATTTTTCAAAGGTCAAGGAAACCGTAAAATCACAGCTTGAAATTATCGCAAAGAACTATCCCGACGCAAGCTTTAAGCTTTCAATAACAGGCTCCGCAGGCCTCGGACTTGCGAACGCCTCCGAGCTTCCGTTCGTTCAGGAGGTTTTCGGTGCTTTTATCGCAGTTAAGGAAAGCTACCCCGACGCAGATGTCGTTATCGAGCTCGGCGGCGAGGACGCAAAGATAATCTTCCTTACGGGCGGAGTTGAGCAGCGAATGAACGGCTCCTGCGCAGGCGGTACGGGCGCTTTCATCGACCAGATGGCAACGCTCCTCGGCATTACTACCGATGAGATGGATAAGCTTGCGCTAAATGCGGAAAAGGTCTACCCTATCGCTTCACGCTGCGGAGTTTTTGCAAAATCCGATATACAGCCGCTTCTCAATCAGGGCGCGCGCCGTGAGGACGTTGCAGCTTCGATCTTCCAGGCTGTCGTTGACCAGACCGTTTCGGGTCTTGCGCAGGGCAGACAGATAAAGGGAAAGATACTTTTCCTCGGCGGTCCTCTTTCGTTCCAGATGGGACTTCGCAAGGCTTTCGTTGATACTCTCAAGCTCTCCGATGAAAACGCAATATTCCCCGAAAATGCACCCTGCTTTATGGCTTACGGCTGCGCACTTCATGCTAACGAGGTTTCGGACGAATACTCTCTTGACGATGTTATCGAGCGCATCGAGAACGCAAAGATGACCGACGATATCATCACAAGCGATCCCCTCTTTGCTTCAAAGGAAGAGTATAACGAGTTTATCGAACGCCATAAGAAATGCGACCTCGAATATGAGGATATCAATACATATAAGGGCGGAGCTTACCTCGGCATCGACGCAGGCTCGACAACAACAAAGCTTGTGCTTATCACTCCCGAGGGAAAGCTGCTTTATCAGCACTACACCTCCAACAAGGGCAGACCGCTCGATGTTATAACCGATAAGCTGAAGGAAATGTATAAGCTTATGGGCGACAGAATAACGATACTTTCCTCCGCAGTTACAGGCTACGGCGAAGACCTCATCAGAGCCGGAGTCGGCGTTGATTTCGGTATCGTTGAAACCGTTGCGCACTATAAAGCAGCGTCCTTCTTCAAACCCGATGTTGACTTTATCATCGACATCGGCGGTCAGGATATCAAGTGCTTCAAGATAAAAAACCACGCTATCGACAGCATCATGCTCAACGAGGCTTGTTCGTCAGGCTGCGGCTCGTTCATCCAGACATTCGCTCTTGCGCTCGGCTATGATATCGCAGACTTTGCGCAGCTCGGACTTTTCGCAAAGAACCCCGTTGACCTCGGCTCACGCTGCACGGTATTTATGAACAGCTCCGTAAAGCAGGCGCAGAAGGACGGCGCTTCGGTAGAGGATATCTCCGCAGGCCTTTCTTCTTCAATAATCAAGAACGCTATCTATAAGGTTATCCGTGCAAAATCTGCCGACGAGCTTGGCGAAAATGTTGTCGTTCAGGGCGGTACGTTCCTTAACGACGCAGTTCTCCGTGCGTTTGAAAAGGAGCTCGGAAAGAATGTTGTCCGCCCTGCGATCGCAGGACTTATGGGCGCATTCGGCGCAGCCCTCTATGCGAAGGAAAAGGCTCACGGAGCTTCAACTATCATCTCCGCAAAGGCTCTCGAAAACTTCACATACCAATCAAAGCAGCTCAACTGCGGCGGCTGCGGCTCTCACTGCAGCCTTACAATGATAACCTTCAATGACGGAAGAAAGCTTATAAGCGGAAACCGCTGCGAAAAGGGCGCAGGTATCAAGCGCACCACCGAACCGCTCGACCTCTTTGAATATAAGTATAATCTCCTGCTCTCAAAGGCGGACGAAAAGCCTGCAGCTTCACCGAAAGCAAAGGTCGGAATACCTCTCGCACTCGGACTTTATGAGCAGCTCCCGTTCTGGTCAAAGCTTTTCACCGAGCTTGGCTTTGAAGTCGTTATCTCCGAGGAAAGCACACGAAAGACCTATTATAAGGGACAGAACACTATCCCGTCCGATACCGTCTGCTACCCTGCAAAGCTTGCGCACGGACATATCATAAGCCTACTCGAAAAGGGCGCAGACTTCATCTTCTACCCCTGCGAAAGCTATAATATCGACGACGGCGAAAGCGATAACCACTATAACTGCCCCGTTGTCGCATATTACCCCGAGCTTCTCCGTGCAAATATCCCCGAGCTCAACGATAAGAATTTTATCTCGCCTTATATCGATATAAACCTCCCGAAGCATTCGGCGGAAGTCCTCTCCGAAGCGCTTTCGGACTACGGCATTACAAAGAAACAAGCAGCCGCAGCTTATGTGAAGGCTATGGACGCCCTCAAACAGTATATGACCGAGCTTGAAACAGAGGGCGACCGCATTATATCGGAAGCAAGAAAGCAGAATATGCCGATAATCGTCATCGCAGGCAGACCCTACCACCTCGACCCCGAGATCAACCACGGTATCCATAAGCTTATCTCCTCGCTTGACCTCGCAGTTATCACCGAGGACAGTATCTTCAAGAAGGGACATACCCCGAAGCTTGACGTCCTCAATCAGTGGACATATCATTCAAGACTTTACCGCTCCGCACAGTATGTCACAACGCAGAAGGATATGCAGCTTGTCCAGCTTGTATCGTTCGGCTGCGGCATAGACGCTATCACAACGGACGAGGTAAGAGAAATACTTGAAAGCGGCGGAAAGCTCTATACACAGCTCAAGATCGACGAGATAAATAACCTCGGCGCAGCAAAGATACGACTCCGCAGCCTTGTTGCGGCTATGGAAGAGAACAATAAGGATTGATTCGGAAAAGTAAGAAAACACACCGCGAAGCGCCAAGCTGGTCGAGCTGAGCACAGCTCGTCAGGTGTCCAGAGGGCGGAAGCCCTTTGGTCGCTCTCCGCAGAGAGCGAAATACCCTAAACTATGGCATATAATTTGCATCAAAAGCAAAATTTCTGTCAAATCAAAAGCGCAATTCACGATCAAAAGGTTAAATCAGAACGTGAGAAATCAGTCTGTAAACCCAAAATTCGTGAATTGCGCTTATTCTTTATTAACGGAACAACTAACCTCTGACAGCAAATATACGAACGAAGTGAGTATATTTGCTGTCAGACTAAATATGAACAGCTATTCAATATGAACGTGAAAACAATGAGCGCAAGCGAATGTGTTTT
>JBJFFR010000166.1:0-7014 GCA_051891935.1 Oscillospiraceae bacterium | reverse complement strand
CGGTGGCTCCTCGCCCCCGAACCCCCTCGCAAGCTGTGCTCAGCTTGACCAGCTGCTTTGTTATTCCTCAACCAACGTAAAATCCACCCGTCCTGACGGGACATTTGCGGCAGCACATATTACCTTTACCCTGTCGCCGACCGAATAAGCAGGCTTTCCGCTGTTTGTTATTGTGAATTTGCCGTTGAATTCGTAGTTTCCGCCTTTAAGGCTGTCGATGGAAACAAGTCCTTCGACCGTGTTCGGCAGCTCTACAAAGAATCCGAACTCCGTTACGGAGGTTATTATTCCCTCAAATTCTTCACCGAGGTGCGAACGCATATATTCCGCAATGTAGCAGTCGTCGCACTCACGCTCTATTCTCATCGCCGTAAGCTCACAAGCGGAGGACTGCTCCGAAGCGTCATGTGCAAAGCCTGCGTAGCGCTTGGTCAGATATTCCTCGCTCTGCTTATTGTAGCAAAGGTCGGTAAGAATTCTGTGTATCGCAAGGTCGGGATAACGTCTTATCGGTGAAGTAAAGTGTGCGTAATCCTTCAGCACCAGTCCGAAATGTCCGAGCGGCTTATCGGAATACTTCGCTTTTGCCATTGAACGGAGCACAAGATTGTTTATGACCGGCGCAAGTGTGCTGTCCTTGACCTGTTCAAGTATCTCGGAGAGATGCTTCGCCTTTATTTCGGTGAAATGCGGCACTTTTATATTCATTATCGCAGCCGTTTCAAGCAGATCGTCCACCTTTTCGGGCGCAGGATCCTCATGCACACGGTAAACGAACGGGATATTATGCTCACGGGCAGTTTTCGCAGCCGCCGTATTCGCCATAAGCATAAATTCCTCGATGATAAGCTCACTCTTGCCCCTTTCTCTCGGAACAACGTCAATGCAGACCTGATCTTCGTCAAGGATAAGCTTGCATTCGCTCGTTTCAAGCTGCGGAGCGCCTCTGCCGATCTTATTTGCGGTGAGTATCGAAGCCAGCTCCTGCATAAGCATGATCGTATCGACAAGGCCGTCATACTTTTCGGCAATTTCGCTCGGAATCTCCGTGCCGTTCTCCTTTGCGGCAAGAATTTTGTTTATCTCGGAATAAACGCCCTTGACTCTGGAGCGGATGACCGACTTGCTGAACTTGTATTTCACAAGCTTTCCGCCCTCGTCAAGCTTCATTATGCAGGAAAAAGCAAGTCTGTCCTCCTGCGGATTGAGCGAGCAGATACCGTTGGAAAGCTCCTTCGGCAGCATCGGAACAACTCTGTCGGCATAATAAATGGAGGTTCCTCTTTGGAATGCGTCCTTGTCCAGCTCGGAATTCGGCTTAACATAGAACGAAACATCGGCGATATGAACGCCAAGCTCCCAGCCGTCCGAAAGCTTTTTCACGGATATCGCATCGTCGATATCCTTTGTATCTGCGCCGTCTATCGTGAAAATTATCTCATCACGCAGGTCAAGTCTGCGGCTGATCTCTTCCGACGGTATGCCCTTGTGTTCGGCATAACGTGCTTCGTCAAGGACAGCATTCGGGAACTCGACCTCGATGCCGTTGATGTAGAGCAGCGCTTCTGCACATACTGCCGCCTGATCGGACGAGCCGAAAACTGCGGTTATCTTTGCCCTGTGGTCGGCATGGCGTGTTCCCCTGCGTGTTAGCTCCGCAAGCACCTTATCTCCGTTGTGAACGGGAACTGCGCACTCAATAGCCATTATCGGGTCTTTCAGCTTGTTGTCGGTATAAACATACCAGGTTCCGTTTTCGCACTGTGCCGTTCCCGTAAATTCACGGAAATTCTCCTCAACGACTTCAACAACCTCACCGTCGGGGATCTCTCTTTCTTCAAATTTTTTCGGGATAAGCCTTGCAAGAACGATATCGCCCGGCATTGCTCCGAGGAAAAACTTGCCCGGAACGAACACTTCGCTTCCGTCATCCTTTCGGATGAAGCCGAAATTCTTGTTGATGCGAACGACCTGTGCGCGGAAAAGTCCGCTGCCTGCGGAAAGCTTGAAGCCTGCTTTCGTTTCAAGAACATCGCCGCTTTTGATCAGGTCGGTCAGGGCGAGCTTGAACTCGGGGAGCTTTTTGCTTTTCCCCTTGCATTTATTGTAAAGCGCTTTGAACGGAACGCTTTTCTTTCCGCTTTGTTTAAGTATCTCTTTTATTCTTGTTTTGTAAATTTCAAAAGCTGATGCCATAACTTATACTCCTTTGCAAAAACTGTAAAATCCGTCCCCTACAGTGTTCTTTATGAAGTGCCAAAAACAATTACGCATTACAAATTACGCATTATAAAAAAGTCCTGTGTCTGAACAAAGCAAACACAGGACATTATCGGTCAATTACACATAAACACACCGACCGCAAAGCACATTTACTTGCTTATAACGATACTGATGATGTTTACTACAAGCGTCATAACAAACAGTACGATAACAACGACCTTGGTGAGCGAGCTTAACGCCTGCTCTCTTGTAGCACCGCCGGTCTTGTCGAAGAAGTTTGATGATGAGCCTGATAAAGCCGAACTCATATTCTGCTGCTTAGGCGGCTGAAGAATTGAAAGAATAATAAGGATAATGCAGGCGATAAGCATAACAACGCCGCAGATGATTTCCCAAATGCTCATATATAACCTTCCTTTTTCATAAAACATTGCATAATTAGTTATTTTATTATATCACAAGGCTTCTGAAATTGCAAGGGGTTTTGGAATTTATGTTTATATTGCATAATATACCCCAAACAAATTCGTGTATTCTATAGCAAGACACAAAAATAGACTGACAAAAGGAGGTGAGGGCAAAGCTTGAAGAGTTTGGAACGAACCCACGGGCAGGCTTGATGCCTGTCAAGGGTGAGCGACGACACTATTCAAGCCTTGCACTGCCGAACTTGACAGGATATTTAGTGGATTGCTATGATCACTTCTTCGTGATCTTCGTTCCCTGTCTTGTTTCCTCAACGATATATCCGAGCGCGGTTATCTTGTCGCGAAGTTCATCTGCAAGCGCAAAATTCTTTTCCTTTCGTGCAGCCTTTCTCTCCTCGGCAAGCTTTCTAACCTCTTCGGGAAGCTCGTCTTCGGCGTTTTCGGAAGCCTTGTTGAGCTTTTCCGCATTTGCGATAAGTCCAATCGAAAGAACCTTGTCGAACTCCTTTATAAGCGCAAGCTTTGTTGCGGCGTTTGTCTTGTCACGGAGAACATCATATACAGCCGTGATCGCCTGAGCCGTGTTGATATCATTGTCAAGAGCGTCCGTGAAGCTCTTCATCAGCCTGTCATAAGCTTCCTTGTCGATATCTCCGCCGTTTTCCTTTAAAAGAGTGGCGATCTTTGCGATCATTTTGTTGTAGGAAACAACAGCGTTGTCAAGATTTTCATACGAGAAAACGAGCGACTTTCTGTAATGCGAAAGCAGGCAGAAATAACGGTAAACGAGCGGATCATAGCCCTTCTGTTCAAGCAGCGATACCGTGAGGAACTCACCCGAGGACTTTGACATCTTGCCGCTGTTGGTGTTGAGGTGGTGAACATGGAACCAGTAATTGCACCACTTGTGACCGATGTAGGATTCGCTCTGTGCGATCTCATTGGTGTGGTGAGGGAATGCGTTGTCAATGCCGCCGCAGTGGATATCAAGGTATTCGCCGAGATATTTCATGCTTATGCAGGAACATTCGATATGCCAGCCGGGATAGCCAACGCCCCACGGACTGTCCCATTTAAGCTCCTGATCGTCAAACTTGGATTTTGTGAACCAGAGAACAAAGTCTGCCTTGTTGCGCTTGTTGGAGTCCTCTTCAACGCCCTCACGAACGCCGACAGCAAGGTCTTCTTCCTTGAAATCGTTGAAAACGTAGTACTGTTCAAGCTTTGAGGTATCAAAGTAGATGTTTCCGCCAGCCTCGTAAGCATAACCCTTCTCAATGAGCGAAGAAATGACCTTGATAAACTCGTCGATACAGCCCGTCGCAGGCTGAACAACATCGGGGGTCTTGATGTTGAGCTTTGCGCAGTCGGCAAAGAAAGCGTCCGTGTAGAATTTTGCGATCTCCATAACAGTCTTGTGCTCACGCTTTGCACCTTTGAGCATTTTGTCATCGCCCGTATCGCCGTCACTTGTCAGGTGTCCGACATCGGTGATGTTCATAACTCTTGTAACGTCAAGTCCCGTAAAGCGGAGATATTTTTCAAGCACATCCTCCATGATATAGCTGCGGAGGTTTCCGATATGCGCATAGTGATATACCGTAGGACCGCAGGTGTACATCGACACCTTGCCCTCTTCCCTCGGAATAAATTCATCCTTCGTTCTTGTGAATGAGTTATATAGTTTCATTAAATATTTCCTCCATTTTTATCAAATCCGTTATATGTCGAAAAACCTAACATATATATCGCCATTGCAATTGCAGTATTTTCATCGCAAGAATTCGATTTTTCTTTTGAAATCCTGACGATCTCATCCATTACTGTATCATGCGGAACGAGCGTTTCTGAATTATCAACAACTTTTTTTATTGTGCTCGGCAGTTCCATACACATAAGATAAAAAGCATTTTCTATCCCTGTAATAATTTCATAAAATTTATCGATACTTACACGGCGAATAAGCTTATGTCCCATGCGCTGACCGTCAACGGTTGGTTCCCATTTTATATTTTGCGACTTTTTAGCAATTGCTTCCACCAAAAAGCAAGCACAATCGTCATCTTTCAGCAATTGATTCTGCATTTTCATAAATGTCTTTCCTGCCGATGAAGAATTCATGGTATTGTGCTTGTTTTTCATCTCCACATAAATCGTATGCACAATTGAATTATCGGGAAGGAATATTCCATTCGGATTCTTGTATATTACATCCCAACCGCCGTCATGTCCGTTTTCGGGTACGGTACACCCTTTAAAAAACGAAAAAATTTTTTGATGAAAATAACCAATATCATTATTATTCGACTTATCCCTTTGCCGAAAAATTTCATTACTGATCGTTTCCTGCCATGAATTCTTATAAACCGAATTATCAAAGATCAATTTAATAGGGTCTATCAGATTTTTATTGAACTTTTTTAAATCAATTGATTCCAGTTTATCTCCATATTTTTCAATGGTACATTTTACATGAGCCGTAAACTCTTCCTCGGTAATAAACGGTAATGACCAACTCATAATTGTTCTAAACCCTTTCTTATACTTTGCGCTATTGAATAAGCAAGATTGACAGGAACAGCATTTCCCACCTGTTTATATTGCTGACCTACACTTCCGCAGAATTCCCAATCGTCAGGAAATGTCTGGCATCGTGCATTTTCCCTTACCGTAAACGGTCTGGGTTCAATAGGGTGACATCGATCGGTTTGCTTCTGACTTGGTGAAGTAAGAATAGTAAGAGATGGCTCATCAAGACTCATTCTGCGAAGTATCCCTGTTCTTCCGCCCTCCATGTACCAACAGCTTTTCATATATTCCTTGGCAATATCCTCCGGAATATCTCTCCAATATCCGCCCGGTGGAACAAGCGAGAATATTTCTTCCTTTCTCTTTGAATATCTTACTCCACAGCTTGGCGGACAATCCAATAAAATATCCCTTAAAACAGGTTTATATTCACAGGGTTCGGGAAACGAAAAGCTTATCTTATCTGCAAGGTCATTTCTTATGCCAACAGTTATTAATCTTTCACGTTTTTGCGGCACATTATAATCCCAAGCGTTTAAAACTTTTTTTTGCACCCAATATCCCTGTTCTGTAAATATATCTGTAATAGTCTGATATGTTTTTCCGTTATTGTGCGTAAGCAATCCTCTTACATTTTCAAAAAGAAACATTTTAGGCTGAAGTTTTTTCAGAAACAAAGCATAGTGATAAAACAATGTGCCCCTTGCATCTTCAAGTCCCAATCTTTTTCCTGCATAAGAAAATGACTGGCACGGCGCTCCGCCTGACAGAAGATCTAATTCTCCTTTTTTTATATTGAAATAATCTTCAAGATCCAGACCCGATATATTTTCAATATCATTATTTATAACATTCCAATTGGGACGGTTTTTTTTCAATGTATTTGCAGCATCGGGATCTATCTCAATCAAACCGATATTATAAAAACCTGCTTTTTCCAAACCCAAAGCCAATCCGCCTGCACCTGCAAACAGTTCAATTGAGTTAAACATTTGTCACTCCTATTCAATTGCCTTTGTTATACTTCTTCCCAAGCTCATTTATTTCAAGCTTGTTAACCTTCTTTTCAAGGCTTTCTATCCTTGCAAGCTGCTTGCAGAGTTCGAGCGAAACAGGGTCGGGGATATGAACCTGATCGAGGTCGCAGCTCTGCACCCTTTCGCCGTTTCTGCGGACTATCCTTGCAGGAACGCCGACAGCCGTACAGTTCGGCGGTATCGTTTCAAGAACAACGGCATTTGCAGCTATCTTTACATTATCGCCCACCTTGAACGGGCCGAGGACTCTTGCACCTGCTCCGACCATAACATTGTTTCCGAGCGTTGGATGACGCTTGCCCTTGTCTTTACCGGTACCTCCGAGCGTTACGCCCTGATATACAAGGCAGTTGTCGCCGATCTCGGTAGTTTCGCCGATGACAACTCCCGAGCCGTGGTCGATGAAAAATCCCTTGCCGATCTTTGCGCCGGGATGAATTTCTATCCCCGTGAAAAGCCTTGCCGTCTGGGAGATGATACGCGCAGCGAGGTAGAACTTCTTTTCATACAGCTTATGCGCCACTCTGTATGCAAGAACAGCGTGAAGTCCCGAATATGTGAGAACGATCTCCAACGTACTTCTTGCGGCAGGGTCACGCCGCTTTACGGATTCGATCTCTTCTTTAAACTGTGCCTTTAACTCTTCAAAACTAAACACAATACAGCTCCTTTTCAAATATCAAAAAATTATTTTGCCTTTTAATCTAAAATACAGAGCAGACCGTAACTTGAGGCTGCCTGTTAAATTGGAATTTGTTAATATAAGTATCAGCTCTTATATAAATTTAACATCTGCT
>JBJFFR010000165.1:0-7017 GCA_051891935.1 Oscillospiraceae bacterium | reverse complement strand
GTCTCAGGTTTTGTATCTGCAGCTATTGTCATGACATCACTGCCCATAATCCCAATTTTTGCAGAGACGGGAACTAATTCATATTCGTTTGACGGATACAATGTTGAGTACTCGGTTAAAAACGAATGGTCTGACGGACAGGCAATCGAGGTCAAAATAACCAACACAGGCGATGAGCCAATCTTAAATTGGGCGTTTAAATATAATGCTCAAGGCAAGATAAACGATTTATGGAACGCATCTGTTTATGATGCAAAAGAAACAAGCTATGTAATAAAAAATGCAGGCTGGAACTATGAGATCGCTCCCGATGCGAGCGTTTCGTTTGGCTATACTCTATCTGATTATAGCGGTACTAACCCCGAGCAGTTTGAACTTTGTGCAAAAAGGGTTGACAAGACCGATGGATATGATGTACAATATTATATAACGAACGAGTGGGATACCGGCTTGCAGGGCGAGATCGTTATAACAAATACTTCCGAAGAGCCTCTTGAGGCTTGGGAACTCTCGTTTGACAGCACATTTGAGATAAACAATCTTTGGGACGGCAGAATAATCAGTTCCGAAGAAAATCATTATGTTGTCGCAAGTGAGATGTGGTCTAATCCTATAGCTGTGGGAGAAAGCAGAACTATAGGATTTACCGGCATAAAGAATAGCGATAGTGAGCCGTCCATCAACAATTATAGCTTTTCTGTTGTTGTAATAGACGATAACGGAAACAATGGCGGCAACGGGGGAGAAGATGAACCGGAGCCTGATCCTGAAATAGATTTAACAACTGACACAGACGGGGACGGAGTACCTGATGCGTATGAGGAGATGTATGGCACAGACCCGGAGAACCCTGACACGGACGGCGATGGTCTCACCGATTATGAGGAAATAGTCTTAACAAATAGCGATCCGCTTGTATATAATTCGATAGATGAGTCTCTTTCTGATGAAGATGCAGACTATGATAAAGATGGACTCTCTACTCGCGAGGAACTCACTTTGGGGACTGACCCAACGCAAGCCGATACTGATAACGATAGAATCAACGATTACGATGAAATTAACGTATGGCACATCGATCCGCTTGTAGCTGACACCGATGATGATGGAATTGTTGATGGCGATGAAGTCAAGGTGGAGCTTGATCCTGCAAACCCCGAAACATTTGGATATCCTGACATTGAATACAAATCCATTCAGCATATTGCCGAAAATAGTATTTCCCTGTCGAGCATTAACAATGAAGACAATGATATTTTTACATATTCTGTAGATGTAACGGCGAATGGATATGTAGAGCCTTATATGTATGCAAGGGAAAGCTGCTATACATCGGTAATGAAGAATGACTTCATGATTGGTGTTGCTCCTGAACTTGTTTATCTGGGTAAATACGACATTGACAATATTAAAGTGTCGTTCTCTCTTTCCGATGAATACATCGAAAAGACAAAATCTCCTGAAGAAAGTAAAGAAGATTTTTTAAACAGGATAACCATTTTTAGATATTTCGAGTCCGCAAACGCACTTTTACCTGTCGCAACAAGCATTGATGAAAAGACCGGTGCCTTATATACGGAAGCTAACGCTGTTACAACATATTGCCTTATGGATAGAAATGCTTGGGTAAATATGCTTGAAGAGTACGTTGAGGAAACAGAAGATGATGACATAACAATAAAGACAGAGTTGTCAAGAAAAAATATGAAGAAAGCTAATTTAATGACGACTAATGAAATAGACGAAGAACCTCTTTTAAGTATTTCTCCTGTTATTGAAGAGGACAACTTATATGATGAAGAAGAGGAGTTAACATCATTATCCTTTAGTTCTTTTGCTATGATGCCTTTGGCAATTGGAACCGTTAGTGCAGTTTCAACAAAGCCTGTATCGAGTAAATACATCGATGTAATATTTATCTTGCAGTCTGCCGGTACTTCAAAGAGCTATTTTAATCAGGAAAAAGAAACTATTAGACAGGTTTCAGAGTCGCTATTTAATTACAGCTCAAATGTTAGAGTATGTGTTATTAATTATAAGTATCGGTCTTCGGGACTAAAAGTGATATGGAATGATAACTATGAAGATGTAAAAACAAGTCTTGATAATATTTCATATGTGTCTGAAAGCGGATATTGCAATAGGAGTGCTGCTTTTGGGGCAATTGATTATTCTGACTTTAGAGCAAATGCAAGTAAGTTTATCATGCATTTTGTCAATGGCGCAACAACTAACTCAGGATTTTACGATCACACCAGTTTTTGTAACGATAATAATATTAATTTGTCGGAATTTAAACCATACGGCTATCATTATATTTATGAATCTTCCGAAAAAAGAGTAAGTGCAGCAATAACCGAAACTGGCGGACTGTATGAGGTATATTATTCATCTAATTGGAATAAATACTATCAACACATTATAAATAATTCGGCAGAGCCTGAGAAAGAATATCGCGGCTTAGTTCCTACTTGTTGGAAAGTCATTACTTTGGAAGCTCCGTTAATACCTCATAGTGATACAGATACAGACAAAGATGGCATCTCGGACTGGAATGAGGTACAGAATGATTTGCTTGAGTGGAATTCTACAGGAAGAGTTAAACAAATATCGCTTTCTGAATTTTATTTGGAATACTGTAATGTAGGATTGAATGATATTATAAATTATAAAGAAAATGAAAATGAAATTAAACAATTGTTAGAAGTTGTTACGGTTCTTCCTCTAAGGTCTGATCCAACAGATTTGGATGGCGACGGGGACGGTATACTTGATGAAAATGAAATATTCGGCTCTATTGTAAATGATCCGCGTTATGATAAAGTATCCCCTCTTAAAGCAGATACAGTAGAGACATTGTATCCGGAACTTAGTTTATATTATGTAAATGGAAAGAATAAAGATTCTAATCCTGTATACATTGATATAAAAGAAAATAATATAAACATTAATGCGACATGTATATTTTTAACACAGGGATGGATGATTGACAAGATAGAATTAAACAAATTGGTAACAGCATTTAAAGACGGGGTTAAAAATTATTGGTCAGTAAACGTGGATGGTCAAAAATACGATTTTTATCCCGGAATGAGTATTACTATTGATGTCAATTTGATTGATGCGACTGACTGGAATCCAACAATTGATGTAATATTCGGATCGCTTAACTCAAATATAATAGGTAATAGTTTTGTAAAAACTGAAGATTCCTTTTTACTCGCAGGCGGAAAATGGACAACAAACAATCATAAGACCATGCATATTTGTGTACATGACTTTTATGAAGGAAATATAAACAGATTCAAGTATACATGTGCGCATGAATTTGGACATATGCTTGGAATTTGGGATGCATATGGCAATAAGAATGCAAACAATGGTTATCAAATAAGCAGTAATAAGAATTTGGCAGGTGATGAAAACGAATTCTGTAATTGGGAACTTATGAGAGATTCGACTGATGGCGACGGTAATATAAAAGTTACAAGCAATGAAGTAGAGATGTTTTTACAAGCTTTTGTAGAAAACGATTGGCAATATTTTTATGAAGACACCTGCAATTTTATGTGGCGCTATGTTGATCAAAAGTTATCAAAGGCAATAAAAATGCCTGTTCTAACATATGAAAAAAATATAAATAAGAGCAAAAACTATGAGTACTATTATTGGGATAGATCTTACATAACTGATTCATCTGGACAGCTTAAACCAAATTATGTGCTTTTTTACACAGGAAATGGTTTCCCGGACGGTTGGGTAAAATGATTCAAACAGATTAGCGGTTTTTCTCTAATATGTGATATTTTCAATTGTGAATGTAAACAAAAATATGTATTTCTCCCTGCTTTCTGTAGGGAAGAGATACATGATTATATTGGCTGACATTATAGGGAGGATAACCATGAGCAAAAAAATATATATACCTATTATTGCTTTACTGCTCCATATATTTTATATTGTCCTATACTTTAATTCTGCCGCATTTTTCGAAGTTGATCGGTTCTATTTTGCAGAAGTCATAATTATGCTGCTGCCGTCTGTATTTTCGATAATATCATTATTGCTTTTGATTATTTCAAAGGACGCAACGCTTTCAAGGTGTATTATCGCATGGTGCGCTATCGGGTTTTGTTATATTGATCTTAATGCAGGTATATATGGCGGAAAGCTTTATGTGGGTCCGCTCAACTACGCCCCATCCGACAGTGAAACTCGTCAGTTTAAAATGTTCCTACTGTGTATATGCGTGTTTGCCCTGCTTTTAAATTATTTAGACGCTAAAAGAAAAATATGCAGGATAAAAACATACAATAATGATTCCTATAGGAGAAAATCGATTCTTGCAATTTGCTTTGAAGCTGCATACATAATTCTTTTTGTATGGAAAAACGGTGAACATATATCATTTTACTATGCTGATTGTCTGAGTATAGGAAGGCTTATAATCAGAATTGCTATCATTTCGTTGATTGTGGTGATTCCGCCATTAGTCACGATTTTAACTGCAATTCTTATATTGAATAAGAAGCGGAGCACAGGCTTGATATATGCTTTGCTTGCGGTAGGAGCTTTTTCACAGCCAATAGCTATTAGAATATTTGTGTATTCGGATACCTTCCTAGGTTATTTTTGGTATTCCGTATGTTCTTTGCTACATTTTACAGGTATTTTGCTTGCGCTTTCCGGAGTAATTGAATATGAAATAAATAATGGCGCAATCGAATAATATTGAATTTGTGATATGAAACAAGTGACGTGTTCTATAAAGAGTTAAGGCGACGTCGCACAATCCAATCATGGAAACGGTGAAGGACAGCAGCAGAAATGTCGCTGCTCTTCACCGTATATTCCGAAAGCAGATAAACCGTACTCGCCCAATAATCACATATCGAATTAACTCCATAAACTTCATTAGATAAGTCCCGACGCAATATACATCGGGACTACAGCATATCTAACGTCAACAAATCGTTGCTCTATTTCTACGTATTATTAGTCTTAACCCTCCTTTTCCTGCACTCCGCTTCCCTCTCGCCGAAATCCACATTATCCACAACCCCATGTTCTTCCGAAATATCCGCCTGATACACCATATCAGGCGGATATTTCGCTAAAATAGCCCCCTCAATTTCCGTCCTATTCGCATACTGTACCTTTCGAGCCGCCTTTTCTTCAATGGCATAATTTTGCTCGAAAGATATACCCCATTTGAAGAATAGTTGCAGCACAGTTTTCATAGGGTGACAGCCTGTTTTCATAACAACGAAATTACCTTTCGGCATAGATTTCAGCTCGTCAACCGTCATCAGCGGTCTTTCAATCATCTGCATTGTCCTGCTGTTGCCGTCACGCCCCATTGTCTTTGACACCGAACCGGAGAGAACGGTCTGCTTTCCCAGGTTAGCGGACATAACCTCTGCGGTCTTGCTGTTGGGCGCAAAGGAGCCGAAGAGGGTGCATTGGCAGTTATCGACAATAATCTCCGCACCCTCTTTTCCGTATGTCTTTTCAAACTGCGCAAGAGACTGGATAATGGCTACAATAGATATTTTTCGGGAACGAGATGCAGAAAATATCATTTCAAGCCCCTCTATTTTCGGAAGCGTACCGATTTCGTCTGCATAGAACATAACCCTTTTGTCAAGGTGACCGCCCTTTTCGTCTGCAACAGTAAGCATTTCACGGTATAGCTGTTGGAAGATAAGGGAGATAAGGAAGTGCTTTGTTGCGTCCTCTTCGGGAAGTACAAGGTATATTGCGGATTTGCGATTGCAGAATTCCTCAACGTCTATGGAGGTGTCAAAGCAGAGTATTTGTTCAAGTTCGGAGTCAAGAAACGCATTTAATCTGGACAGCGCTGTTGACATAACCGACATCATAGCTTGTTCCGCAGCATTGAGAGCTGCACCTGCAAACCACCTTGCCTTGTGTTCCGGCGGCAGCTTCTCTATAAGCATTGAGAACTGGGTTTTTCCCTTAACCTTTGAGGGAGCAAGCAGGTCCTGTATCAGCTTGAACACACTGATTATGTGCCTTTTCTCAGGCGGGCAGAATTCCGATATCAACAGAATCGCTGCCGTTATGATACCCTCTGCCGCTTCGTAGAAGTAAGCGTTCTGACCCATATTAGATACATTTCCGTCTGCGGATATGATTGTTTTTGCAGTAATCTTTGCAAACTTCTCGGCTTTTGCCTTGTATTCAAGCTTGTTTTCAGCCCGGTATAAATCCATATACTTGTTGACGAGATAAAGCATATTATAACCGCTGCTTCGGGTGGGATTTCTGAGGTCGATAACCGAAATCCTGTACCCGTAATATTTCTCCGCTATTGTAGCAGTATTTCGATAAAGGTCGCCCTTGCTGTCTGTAGTGACAAAGCTCATGCCTGCCGCACAGCAGTATTCTATGTTGGGATAAAGGAAGTTCGCCGTTTTACCAACACCTGACGCACCTATCATCAGGGTGTGGATATCTGCGTCGTCAACAAGAGCAGTCATTTCCGTCCCTCGGCGACTGCATCCAACGATAAGCCCCTCTGTTGTTGGCAGTTCCTTCCCTTGCCGCCACAAAGCGGGCTTGTAGGGGATTTGCTTGTAGGTGGAGGCTATCTCCTTCGGTGTTGCAAACCTGGCTGTACCGTGCTGTCCGTTGCCAACAGGTCGGAGCTTGAAGGATTTCAGTGTTCCAAGGCTGTTGAAACCTATGAGCGCCGCAACTACAAGGAACATAAGGCCTGCAACCACAATTAAAGTTATCTGTGCTGAATTCATTGTCGCACCTCTCTACATAGCAATTTCCAGCTGTTCCGACTCATCTTCCTCATCAGAAGGAGTGTCCTGCTGAGTGTTCGCCTGTTCCGTTTGTGACATCATCAGTTCGGTCTGGCAGGATAAAGCCTTGACGCCAACCGACACAAGCTGTCTTGCAATTTCCTGCATGCCCTGTCTTGTTGCCGCAGGAGTTTTTGTCAGCTTTTCTGTTATTCCCTTGACCGCCTTGCCGAGTTCATCT
>JBJFFR010000164.1:0-7040 GCA_051891935.1 Oscillospiraceae bacterium | reverse complement strand
GTTAACGCAGAAGATGGGCAAAGTCATAGAAAATTTGCCGAGAAGGAGGTTTTTATACTAAACACCATTTAAAATATGGAAAAAATCAAGCCGACAATCTCGAATATGTAGGATTTCGGCGCAGATTTTTTCCTGTATTTTATTGGTGTTTAGTATTAGAGGTTCCCTAATGTTATTTTAATGTGAACAGGTTCTAAAAAATATTATATCTTGCGTTTTATTTATAAGTGTGATATACTGTATAAAATAGGTATTTTAGTAATATGATAAGGAGATTATATAAATGAGCAATGCGACCCTAAGCAAAATAATCTGCAAAAATGAGGAAGATGCTAACAGAACTGTCGCAAATGTAATGCTGACGACCTTTGGACTATTTACTGTCATTTACATTCTGAATATACTTGGAATATTTGTAATTGATAAGCCTGTAATGACAGCGGCTTACTTTATCTGTGCGGTGTTTCTTCTGCTTCCTATGCTTCTCAACAAGCTATTCGGGACTTCGGCAAAGTATCTGAAATATCTCTATGTATTGTTTGCCGACCTGTTTTTGCTGGTGATAACATCTACGCTTACATACCATGTTGTGGTAATATATGCATATCCCATTGCCATTGCAGGATTGTATTTTTCTCAAAAGCTCACAAAGCTTTCAACGGCTGTAACACTGGCAGTAACTGTTTCAGGACAGTTTATAGCATTTTTCATAGGCAGGAATAATGACAATAATTTCCCGACTTTAGACAAACTTTTGTTATTCAGCGTTCTGCCCAGGTTTCTGACGCTTCTGAGCTTTGCGGCATTGCTTTTGCTGCTTACCAAAAGAACATCGAAGCTTCTCAGTGAGGACGCAGATAATTACGAGCATCTTGTTTGCCACAATCAGGAAATGATATGCGGCTTTGCAACTATTGTGGAAAATCGAGATGAAAATACGGGCGGACATATAAAGAGGACAAGTGTTTATGCCGAGCTGCTTGCTCGGGAGCTTCAGCAAACGGGCAAGTACACCGATATATTGTCCGATGAGTTTATCGAGTGTCTTGCAATGGTGGCACCGCTGCACGATATCGGAAAGGTTGCAATTCCTGACAACATTCTCTGCAAGCCGGGAAAGCTTACCGATGAGGAATATGAAATTATGAAATCCCATACGGAAAAGGGAGGAAAAATAATCAAGGAAGTATTTATCCATTCCTATGATGAAAATTACAAGAAAATGGCATATGAGGTGGCACGATATCATCACGAAAAATGGAATGG
This sequence comes from Oscillospiraceae bacterium, assembly GCA_051891935.1. Classification (GTDB taxonomy): domain Bacteria; phylum Bacillota; class Clostridia; order Oscillospirales; family Ruminococcaceae; genus UMGS363. Next base: position 5,774 of record JBJFFR010000164.1, on the reverse strand, counting down.
CAGAGGGTATCCTGAGGGGCTTTCCGGAAATGATATCCCACTTGCTGCAAGGATAATGTCGGTCGCAGACGTGTTTGACGCTGTTTCTGAGAAGCGCTGCTATCGTGACGCAATGCCTCTTGAAAAATGCTTTAAGATTATTTCCGAGGGCAGCGGCAGGGATTTTGATCCCATTCTTGCTGAGGCTTTTCTGAATATCAGAGAGGTTGTTATAAAGGCAAGAGAAAATTCTTTAGTTATTGCAAACAACTCTTCTGAAAAAGTTAAAGAGTAAAATCAAAACTACCCCACGAGGTGGGTAATACTAAAAACCATTTAAACTGTAGACAAAAAATCTGCGCAAAATCCATATACGAGAGATTTTTGCTTGATTTTTTGTACAGTTTTTAAATGGTTTTAAGTATAAATAGCAAAAAATCTTAGGCAAACCTGTCGCAAACATCACGCAGAGTCAAAACACAAACGACCTGTTTATTGTGATAAAAAATATACGTTCGTAAATTCCGAAAAGGTGATGAAAACGCTGTTTCCGATATTATCCGCACAACACTCTATGTCAGCAACAGTAAAGATTATCCCACTGACTTTATCGAGGAGAACATAAAAAGTCACTCGCCGGAAGTCATCGTTCCGAGGGCGGCTGAATCTCATTTCTATGTTGCTGTTGATGGCAGAAAAATCATCGGGTGCGGAGGAATTACAGGCTATTGGGGCAGCGACAAGGCTTATGATGATTATTTTAAAGGTCAGCTTACCGAGCTTCTTACAAATTACGGAGATGTTTTTTCCGTATGGCTTGACGGTGCCTGCGGTGAAGGTCCGAACGGCAAAAAGCAGTATTATGACTGGGACAGATATTATAAAACTATCCGTGAACTGCAGCCCGGCGCCTGTATAAATGTCTGCGGGCCCGATGTGCGATGGTGCGGAAACGAGGCAGGTCATACAAGAAAAGCCGAATGGAGCGTTGTTCCTGCCCGTACAAGAGATACGGAAAAGATAGCAGAAAACAGTCAGCAGGAGGACAATGAGGAGTTCAGGCAGAGAAAAATATCTGCCTGGGACGCAGACCTTGGAAGTCGTGAGATACTTGAAAATGAGGACGACCTTGTTTGGTATCCTGCCGAGGTAAACACATCTATCCGTCCCGGCTGGTTCTGGCACGAAAGTGAAAATGACAAGGTACGTCCGCTAGATGAACTGATGAATATCTACTACAATTCCGTCGGCGCAAATGCAACTTTTCTTTTAAATATTCCTCCCACAAATGAGGGACTTTTCCATGAAAATGATGTTAAACGGCTTTCGGAGATAGGTGATTATCTCAGAAAAGCATTTGCCGAAAATACTACCGAAACAGCAGACATTACATATAACGGAACAGCTATAAAATCAAAGATACTTTCCGACAGCTATGACGATTATTTCGTTTCAGATACACCATCTGCGGTTGTTACATTGAGATGGGACGCTCCCATAAAATTCAATTTCTTCCGTGCTCCCACCGATAATGATACGATGAAAGGCGACTGGTACAGAGCGCATCTTCATGATTATGACACGAAGATATACAGCATAAAAACCGAAATGCAGGACAATGCCGTAAGAATAACGGTTAAGCAGTCCTTTGGCTGGAATATGTATCAGCCCTTTGCAAAGGGAGAGGTGATTTATACAATTGACGGAAATGGTGTTCTGAATATAAAATGCGAGGCGGAGACATCAAATAAGGTAACATTCCTTCCCCGTTTTGGAATAAGGCTTTTTATGTCGAAAACGTTTGACCGTGTTGAATATTTTGGATACGGACCTTATGAAAGCTATTCGGACAAGCATCATGCGTCATATATCGGAAAATTTGACTGTAATATCGCCGATATGTATGAGGACTACATAAGACCACAGGAAAATTCATCTCACTTCGGATGCAAATATATGACGGTTTACAGTCCCGACAGGTCTGTGACCTTTGCTTCTTCCGCTGATTTTTCGTTTAACGCTTCCGAATATACCGAGGAGGAACTTGCAGAAAAACGACACAATTATGAGCTAAAACAATGCGGCAGCAATGTCATATGTGTAGACGCAATGATGGCAGGAGTAGGATCTGCAAGCTGCGGACCTGCTTTGAACGAAAAATACAGACTGCCCCTGCCTAAGATCTCTCTTGATTTTACAATGATTTTCTCTAATAAAGAGATAATTTGATTTGGAGGTAATATAATGAAAAAAGTAATATCTTTAGTTTTATCGGCAGTAATTATACTTTCTGCATCAGCCTGTGCTGCGGACACTTCAGTTACAGCTGAAGTCGCCGCAAACGTTAATACTACAGCAACTACCGCAGCAGAAACGGAGTCTGAACAGGATAATAGTATGCGAGATATAACAACAATGGAGCTTGTCCGTGAAATGGGCTATGGTATAAATCTCGGAAATACCTTTGAAGCCTGCGGCGATTGGATAAACGGAAAAACGCCAAATGATTTCCAGCAGGCTTGGGGCAGTCCGATTATCACCGAGGAGATAATTCATACTTATGCCGACGCAGGCTTTGGAGTGCTTCGTATCCCGGTGGCATGGTCAAATATGATATCCGATGATGGAAAATATACTATTGCACCCGAATATATTGACCGAGTTAAAGAGGTAGTAGACTGGACTCTCGATTCGGGAATGTATGCAATAATTAATATACATTGGGACGGCGGTTGGGTAAACGAATTTCCCGAAAATAAGGAAGAAAGTATGAAGCGCTTTACCGCTATGTGGACTCAGATAGCTGCTGCTTTTGAGGATTATCCCGACACTCTTATGTTTGAAGGTCAGAATGAAGAGCTTGGCTGGGACAGCATCTGGAATCCGTGGGGCGGAAGCATGGAGGATAAAAAGGTGTCCTATGCTCTTGTAAACGAGGTAAATCAGGCGTTTGTGGATACTATCCGTGCAGGCGGCGGCAACAATCCTCAGCGGCATCTGCTTATATCGGGTTACAATACAGGTATTGACCGCTCCTGCGATCCGCTGTTCAAAATGCCCGACGACCCTGCAGGAAGAATGGCTCTCTCCGTACATTACTACACTCCTTCAACCTTGTGTATCCTTGATAAGGACGCAAGCTGGGGAAAGGCAATAACCGAATGGGGCAGCGACAAGGACTTGAAAGAGCTGGATGACAACATGAAATTACTGAAGGAAAACTATATTGATAAGGGTATTCCCGTTATCGTTGGCGAGTATGGCTGTTTTGGTGATAATAAAGAGCGAGAGGTCAAAGAGAAATGGATGCTGACCGTGTCAAAGGCGATGTATGACATTGGTGCTTGCCCTGTATTATGGGATACTCCGGGCGGTGAATGTGACCGACCCAATGCGAAATTCATCGACCCCAATTTTATCGCCAAGCTTATTGAGCCTGCAAATAAATAATAACAAAACTAAAAAAGATTTGAACTGACTCAAAAGTGGACATAACAAAAACGTATAAGCTCAACAATATATTACCCTCTGTTTTTCAGCCAAAAAAACTGACAAAACAGAGGGTATCTTTTTATATATTATGCTCCGTCTGATATTGTCAATATCAGTTCTCATCGCCATAGTCCAGAATGGTGTACCCCGATGTGATCTCATCTGTCCAAGGCATAACATTAGGCTGATAATATTGATATTTGCAGCAGCCTTTTCCATCGACCATCGAAACATCATTGACAAGAATATGGTTATGAACACATCCGCCTTTCCCGTTGGTCTGTGTGCAGACCAATGCCTGCCTTCCGGGATAATGTTCTTCAACCAATGCCTGACCGATCTCGTTTGCTTTAAGTATATCTCCAGGGTTGTTCGGGTCAAATTCCTTCTTTGAGAACGATTGAATTATACGAATGATCTGTACCTTGTGATTTGCTCTTGCTCTGCGCCAATACCTATTCATTTGTTTCTCGTAAGACGATGGGGGAGTTCTTTTTGACGATTGCTGCTTTTTCTGCTCATATTATGACCTGCTTTCTGTCTGAATTATTTGTCTGTACTTTTGTCTGTACCTGTAACTCATTCTACTTCTACGCAAATTGCGTAGAAGTTCGCACAGAACTTCTGTCCAACCTGGTCAGAAGTTATATTCCCGACAAGTTGTCGGAAGTAGATGTTAATTTTCTTGTTTTCACATAATCTACATTTGTGACATTGACACATATAGTCGATTTTTATATAATAATAGCATAGTGGTTTAGCCACTATATTCCAACTGAATACAATTTGCCTCATTAATCAATTTTGTACTTTGGAATGGTGTGTCCATATGAGATATTGAATACTTTACAGGTTTACGCTCATTCGTTCCAGTCAGCGCAGGCAGCAGCTATGGATGCGGTAGCCGAAGCACTTCCGTTGCCCCGATCTGACAAGTGATCGTGCTACTGCGGAGTAAAGACCAAGCAAAGACCAAAAGCATTTTTGTATAAAAAACAACTCCGCAAACGTCCATATTACTACGTTTGCGGAGTTATGTTTGGTGCCGCTGATTCTTGATCAAGTAAACTACAACAACTGACTACAAGGAATTTACAATCTTTATGCTGTAACTGTCAGTTTTGAGTGGAATATTGGTTTTTACATCATAATTGGTGGGATGGGGACTTGGGGGGAATTTTTCACGGATTAAATACTAATAGCTGGAGAATCTGTTCGTCTTTAATGTATTAGGTTTGTAAATAATACATAAATACTGCAACTTATACTATTGACTTTTATGTCATATTTTGATAAAATTAAAATAAAAGGGAATATCTTATTATAAAAGTGATTATAAGGGGTATTGTATGGCAGATGTTATTTTTGAGTATAATCCATTTACAGCAAATTCTTATATAACTGTTGATGGAACACCAATATCTGAAACGAGTGGAATATACAAATATATTAAAACGCCATTACAAGATTGGATAGAAGATTTTTTTGCTGTTTTAACTGAGCATTGCAATGATGACGAGATAAATTTAACATATAAAGGATTGTATTATAATTTTTATGAGATAAAAAACGCTTTAAGTTTTTTTATAAAAAACAATCCTTGTTTTAACATTAATCTTGATTATCAAGAATGCATGGATTTAAAGTCAAGAATGGATAATATGAATTGTTTAGCAAATAAAACCCAAAGTTATGGATTTTATGAAAACAATGAGTTTGAAGAGATACAGAAATCTTTGGAATGTAAAATGAAAATCTGTGTCTTTGGGAGAGATTATGAATATTATCAGCGCCATATAAAGCAATTGTCTGAAATTGTAAAAAAGGATAATAAAATCATAGAATGTGATTTTGTTCCTTTCAATTCAGTTAATCAGGTTTTGCATTCAGATAATTCAATTATTATTTATTACTTTAATGATGATAAGATATTTGATTTTAAAATATTAAAGTGTATAGCAGATGAATATAAACAAAATAGGAAAACTGGTAAAAGTCGTTTTATTTTTGTATCTTCATCTCCAAAAATAATTCAAAACATGTTAGAGGACATGGTTGATCTTAAAAGTGTAACTGTTTTAGATGAAAAGAATGCTTCGGAAATATGCAAGCGTATTTATGATTATCAAAATAACGTGTATATGATAAATCGTCTTTTAGATTGTACACATTTAATTTATAATCATCTGATCAATTTTGAACAAAAACTGAGATGCGATCCAGATGAAAACATAAAAATTGAAAACATTGATATAGTATAATAAAACTTGACACAATCCAACCACGAAAATATAATAAAAAAG
>JBJFFR010000163.1:0-31881 GCA_051891935.1 Oscillospiraceae bacterium | reverse complement strand
AAGGGCAATATCACCCGTTTCGGTGCTTTCATCCGCAGAGGTGCTTTCCGTGCTGACAACGCTCTCGCCTGTTGTTTCGGCAACCGTAAAAAATACAGGTGCGTCGTTTTTCTGTACGTCCGTTTCATCGTTTTCGATCACTTCCTCAACAGGTAGCTCTGCAACAATGGAAGCTTCGGTCTTTTCATCCTCTGTGATCTCGGTCACGGGTGCGGCTTCGGCGCTTTCTTCTTCAAAAGCATTTGGAGAATTAACGGCAGGCTCGGAATAAGCGCTGTCATTTACTGCCATAACATTATCAATATTTTTTTCTTTAAGTGTATTCACGCCAACAACTGCAATAAGTGCAAGGCAGGCAGCTGCGGCGGCAAAGGGTGTAAGCTTCACAATGAACGACTTACGGTTCGGCTTTTGTTCCTTTGCAGCTTCTTCAAGCATAAGCTTTTTCGTTTCGTTCAGAAATCTCTCGGAGGCTTTGATATTTTCAAGCGATCTTGTGTAATTTTCTCTGTTTATATTCAATTGTCATTTCCTCCTTTCAGAATTTCTTTCAAACGTTCCCTCGCCCTTGCGAGCAGAGTGCCGACCGTCGCAGGCTTTTTCCCCGTTATGTCGGAGATCTCGTTTATCGAATAGCCTTCATAATAGTAAAGATGTATCGGGAGCCGATATTTTTCGGGAAGACTTCTGACAGCTTCAAGAAGCTCGCTCCCCTCATCGGGTTCAAAGTCCTCCGAGGGCTCTTCCGTGTCCTCGATCGGGACGGTGTTCTTTATCCAGCCGGACTTGAAGTGATTCTTGCATTTGTTGACCGCAGTTCGCAGCAGCCACGCTTTTTCGTGTTCGGCACTCTCAAAGCCTGTACCGTAACGGATCAAAGCAATGAAGGTTTCCTGTGCGATATCCTCGGCATCGTGGATGTTTTTCGTGTATGTATAGCAAAGCTTTATGATGCTGTCCGAATATTCCGCAAGAACACGTTCGATGTGCGAATCGCTGCCGAATTTTTCGCTGTGATTTTCAGTCGTCATAATTTTCTCCTGCGAAGATATACCCGAAAATCTCCCTAAAACGCTGCCGATTGGTATTGAGCACTCCCCTTTAGGAAGATTTTCGGTATCTTCTATTTATAATACAATCCAAATGTCGGAAATTTTTCATTTTCCGAAAAATTTTTTTGATTTATTCCGTTTTTGCTTCCTTTGACGGACGGGAAAACTGCACAAGAAGCAGTATTATCGAGGTCAGCACAAGCACACCGAGTACTATCGGAACGGACGAATATTTTCCTGTATATTCGGAGATGTCAAGATATCCGCTTACCCCGAAAACAGCCGCAAATGCAAGCAGGATACCGACAAGTCCCTCTCCTGCGATCATTCCCGACGAGAAAAGCACTCCCCTGTTTAAAGCCGCTTCCTTTGCCTTTTCGTCAGCCTTTCTGCGCTCTGCAAAGTGACGGATAACGCCGCCTATGAAGATGCAGGCAGAAAGCCGAACGGGAAGATACGAGCCTATCGCAAACGGCAGAACGGGTATCCCCATAAGCTCGGCAACAACAGCGGCAAATGCGCCGATGAAAACGAGGTTCCACGGCAGCTGTGCGGTCATAACGCCCTCGGTTATCATCTTCATAAGCATCGCCTGCGGAGCAGCAAGCTCGGGTGAACCGAAGCCCCACGCCGAATCGAGCAGATAGAGCGTTCCGCCTATAACGAGCGAAGCGGCCGACGCTCCGATGATCTCGCCGATCTGCTGCTTTACGGGCGTTGCGCCGAGGATATATCCTGTTTTCAAGTCCTGTGAGGTGTCGCCTGCGACCGATGCGATGATGCTTATCACCGAACCTATCGCAACAGCGGCGATCATTCCCTCTGTGCTGTCCATTCCCGTTGCTTTAAGAAGCAGCGAAGCGGCAAGCAGCGTTGCTATCGTCATTCCCGAAACCGGATTGTTGCTGCTGCCGACAAGTCCGACCATCCTTGACGATACCGCCGCAAAAAAGAAGCCGAACACCACCGTTATTATCGCCCCGACAAGATTCACGGGGATAACAGGGATAAGCCACAGTGCAAGCGTTAGAACTGCGACCGCTGCAATGACAAAACGGAAGTCAAGCTCACGTTCCGTCCGTTCGGTGCTTCTGCCGTGCCGTCCTGCGGCGGAAAGAGATGCACGGAACGTTTTGAAGATCAGGGGAAGCGAGCGGACAAGGCTTATAAGTCCGCCTGCGGCAAGAGCACCTGCTCCGATATAGCGGATATAGTTCTGCCATATCGCCGAAGCTCCGCCCTCGGAATAAAGCTGCGCTACCGTTGCAGTTTCGGACGGATACATTACCGTTTCCCCTCCGAAATTCACTATCGCAGGGATAAGAACGAGCCAGCTCATAACACCTCCTGCAAGAATATAGGACGATATCCTGAAGCCGCAGATATAGCCAACACTCATAACGGCAGGATAAAGTTGCGTTCCGATCTCTCCGCCGAAGCTTTTGAATCTTAACGCAAGCTCCTCGGGAACGGCTTTAAGCCCGTCAATGAGGAATTTAAAGAACGCACCTGCGCCCATTCCTCCGAATACTGCCGATGCGCCCGTTCCGCCCTTTTGTCCCGCAATAAGCACCTGCGCGCAGGCTGTGCCCTCAGGATAAGGGAGAGTTCCGTGCTCACGGACAATGAGCGCATTACGCAGAGGGATCATAAAGAACACACCGAGCAGACCGCCTATTATTGCGATAACGGTTATCTCAAATATCGAAGGCCGCTCGCCCGTACCCTGCGCCGCCCATAAAAACAGCGCAGGAAGCGTGAATATCGCCCCCGAAGCTATGGATTCGCCTGCCGAGCCTATCGTCTGGACTATGTTGCTTTCAAGGACGGAATTTTTCCCCGAAAGCATCCTCATTACGCTCATAGCTATGACCGCCGCAGGTATCGAAGCGGAAACCGTCATTCCCACACGCAGCCCGAGATATGCGTTCGATGCGCTGAAAACAACGGCTGTTATAATGCCCGTAATAATGGAAGAAGCCGTAAATTCCGCTGTCACTTTTGAGGAAGGAATATACGGCTTGAAGTCGGTATCTTTTTTCATTTCTGCCTCCGCCTGTCTGATTTTAGCTTTGGCAGTATTATTTCCGTTTTTATAAAGCTTTATACGAATTAAATTATAAGAATAAGAACAGCGGCAAAAATTCCAAATGCAGCAAAAATTCTGCACAATACGGAAAATATCCCGAGCGTGCGCGCTTTTCGGTCGAACGGATTGTCCCCCTTTATGCAGGCGGTGTCCGTTTCGTCACAATAGTAAAGCTCGACTTCATCCCCTCGGATATAGTGCTTTCCCTGACTTTCGGTGTATCGGTGGACGATCGTGCCCTTGCGCTCCTCGTCACGGAACTGGAGTATAACAGCGCTGACGGTGTTTCCCTCCCTGTCCACGGGAACATCCTTTACGTCAAGAACTGCGGCCTTGTAGCGCTTGCTCTTCTGCATAAAATCTTCAAGACCCCGAAGGTACTTTTTCCTCCGAGCCGAAAGCTTTGCGCCGAGTATGAGCATAGCCGCAGAAAAAACGAAAACTGCGGCTGAAATTGCAAATGCTGTCATAATTCTGTCCTTTTAAACGAGGTCGATAAGCTCTGCGCCGAGATATTCGGCAAGAGCTTCGCCGTTTATGATTATCTGCGCGCCCCTTGTTCCTGCGCTGACAGCGATCTCATCGAAAAGTATCGCCGTTTCATCAATAAAAGTCGGAAATTTCTTCTTCATTCCTATCGGAGAACAGCCGCCGCGGATATATCCCGTAGTCGGAAGAAGATCCTTCAGCGGAAGCATCTCCGCTTTTTTGTCGTGAGCGGCTTTCGCTGCCTTTTTCAGATCAAGCTCCTTGTCAACAGGTATGCAGCAGACAAAAAAGCCTGTCCTTTCACCCTTTAAAACGAGCGTTTTGAATACCTGCTCGGGCGGCTGACCAAGCTGACGTGCAACGTGAACACCCGAAAGGTCATTTTCGTCCACTTCATATTCAGCCGTGCGAAATTCTATCTTTGCAGCTTCAAGCAGCCGCATTGCGTTTGTTTTATTCATAGCAGAAATGCTTCTTTCTTTTGGGGTTCTCTAAAAACCGGGACACGAGCAAAGCCTCGTCATGAGTTTTGTCAGCTGCAAGGCATCAAACCGCAGTGAATACTTGATGTATTTCAAGGATTGATAACGCAGCAGATGGCAAAACTCATAGAGGATTTGCCGTGAAGGAGGTTTTTAGAGGTTCCCTTTTATCAGTTCTGACCTGTAATAAGCTTTGCCGCAAAAACGCCGACGCCAAGCACCACCAGCACAACGCCGACAACACGGTTGAGAACCTTGGGTTCAGCCTTGTTTGCGAAAACAGCCGCTATCCTTGCCCATAAAAGCGTGCTTAAAACGCAGAATATAAGCGTCCACATATCAGGCGTTCCACCGAGCGCAAAATGACTCAATGAGCCGGTCAGCGCCGTGAAAGCCATGATAAAAACGCTCGTGCCGACCGCCGTTTTAAGCTCGTAGCCAAGTACCGAGGTAAGTATCAGGAGCATCATCATACCGCCGCCTGCACCGACAAATCCGCAGATAAAGCCGATGATAATTCCGCAGCCAATCGACTGTATAACACGCTTTTTAGAGTCGGTCTGCGCCATTTTCTCCTTTGTCACCATAACAGGCTTCAAAAGAAATTTTATGCCGAGAAAAGTCGTCATAAGAAGGGAAAAGCTGCCCATCGTGCGGCTCGGAACAAGGCTGGAAACATAGCTTCCCACCATAGTGAAAACAAGAACGGTGAACATCATGATAAGACCGTTCCGAACATCGAGATTTTTGTTTTTGCCATAGGTATAAGCGGAAACGGCGCTTGCAGGAACATCCGAAGCAAGAGCGATGCCGACCGCCGTGTAAGGATCCATTCCGAGGAAAGCCACGAGCATAGGAGTTATAACGGCAGCGGCACTCATTCCTGCAAATCCCGTGCCAAGACCTGCACCGATGCCTGCGATAAAGCTTACGATAAATTTTAAAAGAATAATAAGACTTCCTTTTTTATAAATTTGCCCCTAACATACTTTTTCAGCATAATTATACATTAATAGAGCCTGTTTGTCAAGACTGCCGGTTGTCGTTAACACGGTATTTCAACGAGTAGATAAACAATGAAATTTTTATGTAAATATAGTCGCAACTGGCGTATTTTACTGTAGGGGACGGGTCGCCCGTCCCGTTTTTTTGAAAGTATTGGTGACAACGGGACGGGAAAACCCGTCCCCTACAATAGTTTGTTAATATTTGGGAGAAGAATAATTCACTCGTTAAAATACCGTGTTGTCGTTAAACCGCGAAGCCAAACAGCCGGTCGAGGGTTTTTAGGGACGAGGAGCCCCTTGGTCGCAGGTCAATTTGACCTTTAGCAGTAGAGCGAAATACCCTAATCTTTAGCGAAACAACTAAAAAATCAAAAGCGACTAACACTCAAGCCGGATTTGGCAGGATAGTTAGTCGCTTTTTTTACGATAAATGTTATCTATACAAATAATTACGCATTACGAATTAAGCATTACGCATTATCTCAACGTTGTGTATCCCATAAGTGCTTCATCGACCTGTCTTGCGGCTTCTCTGCCCTCACGGATCGCCCATACAACGAGTGACTGTCCTCTGTGCATATCGCCTGCTGTGAAGATGTTGTCAACGCTTGTCTTGTAGTCGTTCGGCGATGCAGTTTCAACATTGGTTCTTGCGTTGAGCTTTACGCCGAAATCATCGGTGATGTATTTTTCCGTACCGAGGAAGCCTGCTGCGATAAGCACGAGATCTGCAGGGATAACCTGCTCGCTTCCGCTTACGGGTTCCATTACGGTTCTGCCTGTTTCCTCGTTCTTGACGGGAGCAAGCCTTATCGTTTCGATCGCACGAACGTGACCTTCGTCATCCTTGAGAAACTGCTTCACGGTCGTCTGATAGATTCTTGGGTCGTGACCGAATACTGCGATCGCTTCTTCCTGACCGTAGTCCGTTTTGCAGACTCTCGGCCACTCCGGCCACGGGTTGTTTGCTGCACGCTCATCGGGGAGCTTCGGCATCATTTCAAGCTGGACTACCGACTTGCAGCCGTGGCGGATAGATGTTGCAACGCAGTCGTTACCCGTATCGCCGCCGCCGATAACAACGACATTCTTATATTTTGCGCTTATATAGTAGCCGTCCGAAAGATTTGAGCTGATAAGGCTCTTGGTCGTTGCTTTGAGGAAGTCAACTGCGAAGTAGATACCCTTTGCATCTCTTCCCGGAGCGGAAATATCACGGGGATTGCCCGAGCCGCAGCAAAGGATAACGGCGTCATACTCCTTTTTGAGCTGTTCAGCGGTAACGTCAACTCCGACATTAACGCCAAGCTTGAACTTAACGCCTTCCGCTTCCATAAGCTTTACTCGTCTTTCAATAACGCTCTTTTCAAGCTTCATATTTGGGATGCCGTACATAAGCAGTCCGCCGGGGCGGTCTTCACGCTCATAAACAGTTACGCTGTGACCTCTTCTGTTAAGCCTTTGTGCTGCTGCAAGTCCTGCAGGACCCGAACCGATAATGGCTATCTTCTTATCCGTGCGGACAGAGGGAGCCGTTGGTTTGATTATACCGTGCTCAAAAGCATATTCAATAACAGCGTACTCGTTGTCCTTTACGGTAACGGGGCTGCCGCTAAGCCCGCAGGTGCAGGCCTTTTCGCAAAGCGCAGGACAAACCCTCGAAGTGAACTCGGGGAAGCTGTTAGTAAGCAGAAGTCTTTCTGCTGCGCTTGTCATATCGCCGTGGAAAACAAGGTCGTTCCATTCGGGACAGAGGTTATTGAGCGGACAGCCCGAAACCATACCGTCCTGGAGCGGCTTTCCGTACTGACAGAACGGAACGCCGCAGTCCATACATCTTGCAGCCTGCTTTTTTCTTGCCTCCATATCCATAGGAGTATGGAATTCACGGTAGTTTTTTATTCTTTCAAGCGGTTTTTCACACTTGTTTTCGCATCTTTCATATTCAAGAAAACCTGTTGATTTACCCATTTTACATTACCTCCCCGAAATTACTTCATATTCTCGTGAAAAGCGGAGATCCTTGCTTCTTCGCTGCTTTGTCCCTGTGCCTCGAATTTTCTGATGCTGTTCATCATCTTCGCATAGTCATGAGGGATGACCTTCTTGAACTTGGGAAGGAATTCATCGAAGTGATCGAGTATCTCTTTGCCGCGTGCGGACTTTGTAGCTGCGGTGTGCTCTTCGATAAGCGATCTGAGCTGTGCAACGTCATCGGGATCGCTTACCTTTGTGAAGTCAACAAGCGACTTGTTGAGCTTTGTGTAAAGGTCGAAGTTCTCATCGAGGACGTAAGCAATACCGCCGCTCATACCTGCGGCAAAGTTCTTGCCCGTTGTGCCGAGGATAACTGCAACACCGCCCGTCATATATTCGCAGCCGTGATCGCCGACACCTTCAACAACGACCGTCGCACCGGAGTTTCTTACGCAGAAACGTTCGCCTGCAACGCCCGAGATGAACGCCTTGCCGCTTGTTGCGCCGAAGAGTGCAACGTTGCCGACAATGATGTTCTCGTCTGATTTGAGCTTTGAATTTTTAGGCTGGAAAAGTACGAGCTTACCGCCCGAAAGTCCCTTTCCGAAGTAGTCGTTGCTGTCGCCTTCGAGGGTGATAGTAAGTCCCTTCGGGATAAATGCGCCGAAGCTCTGACCGCCTGCGCCGTGGCAGTTGATAACGTATGTATCTTCGTCAAGAGTGTTGTAGTAGCGCTTTGTGATCTCCGAACCGAAGATAGTTCCGAGTGTTCTGTTGAGGTTGTTTACGTTCAGCTCGATCTTCTTTGGCTTTTTCGTTTCAAGTGCAAGCATCATCTCGGGAAGTATCTTTGTTTCGTCAATGGTCTTGTCAAGCTCAAAATCGAAAGCGTTCGCAGGATCAAAGTGGAGATTGCTCTCGCCGTGAGTGAACGGATTTTCAAGGATAGCGCTCATATCGATCTTTGAAGCCTTGTGATCCTCGGCAAAATCCTTCTTGCGGAGAAGGTCGGAGCGGCCGATAAGCTCATCGACCGTGCGGATGCCGAGCTTTGCCATATATTCACGCATTTCCTCTGCGATAAAGGTCATAAAGTTGACGATATATTCGGGCTTGCCCTTGAAACGCTTTCTCAATTCGGGGTTCTGTGTTGCAACGCCTACGGGGCAGGTGTCAAGGTTGCAGACTCTCATCATTACGCAGCCCATTGTAACCAGCGGAGCGGTAGCAAAGCCGTATTCCTCTGCGCCGAGCATTGCGGCGATGACAACATCGCGTCCTGTCATCATCTTGCCGTCCGTTTCGATGACAACCCTTGAACGAAGTCCGTTTTTGATAAGCGTTTTGTGTGTTTCTGCAAGTCCAAGTTCCCACGGCAGACCTGCATTGTGAATGGAGCTTCCCGGAGCAGCGCCCGTGCCGCCGTCATAGCCCGAGATGAGGATAACGCCTGCGCCTGCCTTTGCAACGCCTGCTGCAATAGTGCCAACGCCGACCTCGGAAACGAGCTTTACAGAGATCCTTGCGTCGGTGTTTGCGTTTTTAAGGTCATAAATAAGCTGTGCAAGGTCTTCGATCGAATAAATATCGTGGTGAGGCGGAGGAGAGATAAGAGCAACGCCCGGTGTTGAGTGACGGGTCTTTGCGATCCAGGGGTAAACCTTCTTTGCGGGAAGATGTCCGCCTTCGCCGGGCTTTGCGCCCTGTGCCATTTTGATCTGTATCTCCTTTGCGGAGGTGAGATATTTCGATGTTACGCCGAAACGTCCCGAAGCGACCTGCTTGATAGCGGAGCATTTGTCCTCGTCCGTGCCTGCGGTGATGATTCTTTCAAGGTCTTCGCCGCCTTCGCCGCTGTTCGACTTGCCGCCGATGCGGTTCATTGCGATAGCCATACATTCGTGAGCTTCCTGCGAGATAGAACCGTAGGACATAGCGCCCGTCTTGAAACGGTGCATGATGCTTGCAGCGCTTTCTACCTCGTCAAGCGGAATTCCGCCGTCCTTGGGGTAGTTGAAATCAAGCGTGCTGCGGAGAGTAAGGTTCTTGTCCTCGGCATTGAGAGCTTCGGAATACTTTTTATAAAGCTTGTAATCGCCCGTCCAGGTCGACTGCTGGAGAAGGTGTATAGTAAGCGGATTGTAGAGATGTTCTTCCTTGCCGCTGCGTGATTTGTGGTTGCCGATGCTTTCGATAGCTTCGTTTACCGTAAGGTCACGGGGGTCAAATGCAGCATCGTGGAGAGCAATGCTTCTCTTGCTGATATCGTCAAGGTCGATACCGCCGATCCTGCTGACAGTATCGGGGAAGAATTCTTCGCAGACGCTCTTGCTGATGCCGAGTGCTTCAAAGATCTTTGAGCCCTGATAGGACTGTATGGTGGAAATACCCATTTTGGACGAGATCTTGACGATGCCGTCAACAATAGCCTTAACATAAGCGTTGAGAGCTTCGGTATATTCCTTGTCGATAGTCCTGTCGGATGTGAGCTCGTACAGAGTATCCATTGCAAGATACGGGTTTACAGCGCTTGCGCCGAAGCCGAGAAGCGTTGCAAAATGATGTACCTCGGTAGGCTCTGCCGTTTCGATAATGAGCGAGATAGCTGTGTTCTTTCTTGTCTTTACAAGGTAGGTTTCAAGAGCCGCAACTGCGAGCAGCGACGGGATCGCAAGATGATCTCTGTCAACGCCTCTGTCGGTGAGGATAAGGATAGTTGCACCTTCATCGTGAGCCTTGTCAGCCTGACGGTAAAGGTTCTCGATAGCTTCACGGAGAGTCGATGTCTTCTTGTTGTAAAGCATTGAGATATCGGCTGTTTTAAGGCTTTCAATGTTTGATGTGCGGATCTTGAGAAGGTCAAGATTTGTGAGAACGGGATTTTTTATCTTGAGAACAAGGCAGTTCTTTTCGTCATCCTTGAGGATGTTGCCGGAAGCACCGAGATAAACCGTAGTATCGGTGATAACGGATTCTCTGATAGCGTCTATCGGAGGGTTTGTGACCTGCGCAAAGAGCTGCTTGAAGTAGTCAAAGAGCGGAGGATTGGTGTTTGAAAGCGGAGGTACGGGAGTATCCGAGCCCATTGCAGCAGTCGGTTCCGAGCCTGTGAGAGCCATAGGTATCATTGTGCTGCGGATAGATTCGTATGTATATCCGAAAGCGTGCTGAAGTCTTTCCAGCTCTTCGCCCGAGTAGCGCATAGGCTTCTTGTTCGGGATAAAAAATTCGGAGAGGGGGTGAAGATTATGGTCGAGCCATTCGCCGTACGGGTGGCGCTTGCTGTAATAGTCCTTGAGCTTTTCGTCCTCAACAAGCTCGCCCTTTACGGTGTCAACGAGGAGCATCTTGCCGGGGTGGAGTCTTTCCTTCTTAACGATAATATCGGCAGGAATATCGAGTGCGCCGACTTCGGAGGAAAGGATAAGGTACTTGTCGCTGCCGTCATCGGTGATATAGTAACGTGACGGACGAAGACCGTTTCTGTCGAGAACAGCTCCGAGAACATCACCGTCCGAGAAGATGATGGAAGCAGGACCGTCCCAAGGTTCCATCATTGTTGCATAGTACTGGTAGAACGCTCTCTTTTCACGGCTGATAGTTTTGCTGTACTGCCACGGTTCGGGTATAAGCATCATTACTGCAAGAGGAAGATCGACGCCTGCCATTGTCATGAATTCAAGAGTGTTGTCAAGGCGCGCGGAGTCGGAGCCTCTTACATCGAGAACGGGGACGATATCCTTCATTCTGTCGCCGATAAGATCGCTGACGAGAACGGATTCACGGCTGAGCATCTTGTCAACGTTGCCCGTGATCGTGTTGATCTCACCGTTGTGAACGATAAGTCTGTTCGGGTGAGAACGCTGCCAGCTCGGGTTGGTGTTCGTGCTGAAACGCGAGTGAACGATACCGATAGAGGAAACATATTCCTTGCTGTCAAGGTCAAGATAGAACTTGCGCAGCTGTGCAACGAGGAACATTCCCTTATATACAATAGTACGGCTGGAGCAGGAGCAGACATAGGTGTCCTTGTTCTGCTTTTCAAATACCATTCTTGCGATATAAAGCTTTCTGTCGAAGTCGATTCCCTTTGCGCAATCTTCAGGCTTTTTGATGAATGCCTGATAGATGTTCGGCATACTTTCAAGAGCCTTTGTGCCGAGAACATCGGGATTTACGGGAACCTTTCTCCAACCGAGGAATTCAAGATTTTCTGCGATAAGTGTTTTTTCAAAGTCAGCCATTGCAAAACGGCACTGATCCTCGGACTGGGGGAAGAAGAACATACCGATGCCGTATTCACGTTCTCCGCCTATCTTGACGCCTGCTTCCTTTGCAGCCTTTTTGAAGAACGGGTGACTGATCTGAAGAAGGATGCCGACGCCGTCACCTGTCTTGCCCTCGGCGTCCTTACCTGCACGGTGTTCAAGCGTTTCGACTATTTTGAGAGCGTTGTCAACGACCGTATAGTCGGCTTTGCCGCTCATATTTACTACAGCACCGATGCCGCAGTTTTCATGTTCAAATCTTGGATCGTACAAGCCGTCCTTTTGAAACGGCTCCTGATTTCTGTAATTATCCATAAGCGTTCTCCTTAATTTCGATCTCCGATACCAAAAACGGAGGATCGGTATTATTCTTTTCGGCTGTCTTCCCTGAAAATACAACCGTTTTTCTGCGATGTTACTATTCTATCATATAATAATGCGCTTGTCAAGGATTTTTGCAAGATTTATAATTAATTCCTGCATTTTATATCAAAAAATACACAAAAACCCTTTTAAAAACACGTTTTTTATTGAAAACATGAAATTAAAGAACCAAAAACTTTTGTAATCGCTTGTATTAATTAAAAAACATTTAACAAAAAAACTGCCGCACGATACCATTTTGTACGGTTCGTGCGGCAGCTTTGAAAATGCCGATGAATAATTTATCAAATTAATAGAATCTCTTCTTGTTCTTGTTTGTTACGATGATAACTACAACTACCGCTGCAACTACAACTACTGCTACAATGATCACCACGATAACAACCACGCTGTTTCCGCTGCCTTCTTCGGCATTCGGAGCGGCTGTCGTTTCTGCTGCTGTTGTTTCTGCAGGAGCTTCGGTTGCTTCGGTAACTTCTTCTGTCTGTGCTTCTGTGCTTGCGGTCGTCACAATCTCACGCACGGGGGGATCGTAATTTATGATCTTAACGGATGTAACGATCATATTTATGCCTCGGTCACCGAAGCAGATATTGCCGATGCCGGAAAAATCCTCGTTTCCGTAAGCAAGGAGCATTGAGTCGTAATCAAAAAGTGCGTGGGTATCGTCATACTCATAAGGAACGACCTGAGCCCAGATCTGCGGATCGACATCATAATTCTGAAGAATGAGTTCAACCTGATGCTGACCGGGCATAGACGGCTCTCCGTTAAGCTCATAGTGTACTTCAATAACAGTGTCGGGACCGATGCCTGCAGGATTTACTTCGTTTTTAGGATATGTAATGGACTGACCCCACAAACCGTTTGTTTCTACAGCTCTTGAAACGGGGAGCTCAATATCCTGAGGTTCTGCGAAAGCTGTAAATGCCATGCAGAATGCAGCTAAAACTCCGGCAGCGATACCGGAAATGATTTTAGTAATTTTCATTTTTCTTTACTCCTATCCTTTATTTATTTCAAAGATACATTATAATTCTATACCAGTTTAGTTATATTGTCAATATTCTGCAAAATGATTTGTTCAAATCAACAAATCAGACGTTGTAAACTATACCGCTAATTTGCATAATGTCAATGGATCTCGTGCCATCCGTCCAGTTTTGACCGCATTAAAGCGCCAAAGATACGCTCCTTCGTACCCTTTGACGACCTTTCAAGCTCTGCAATAAGCCGCTTTGTATCCTCACGGGCGGTCTTTCCGTCAGCAGGGCAAGCGCTTTTGTAAACGGGAAGCTCGGTCTTCCTTGCTGCGGAGCGTATCTCCTTTTCTTCGGCAAGCACAAGCGGACGGATAATAGTAAGTTCCTTATCGTCAAGGGTGCATACGGGCGGAAAGCAGCCCAGTCTTCCCTCGAGCGTCAGATTCATCATAAAGGTTTCTATTACATCGTCCTTGTTGTGTCCGAGTGCAAGCTTGCTGCAGCCAAGCTCCCTGACAGCGCCGAGCAGAGCGCCCCTTCTCATCCGTGAGCAAAGGCTGCAGGGGTTCGGTTCCTTCCTGACATCAAAAACGATCTCGCCTATCTGTGTCGGTATGACCTCATAGCGAACGCCGAGCTGTCCGCAAAGCTCGGAAATTTTTGAATAGTCGCCGCTTTTTCCGCCGAAATTCGGGTCAACGGTCACTGCGGTCACGTTGTAGTCTACCCCGATGAAGTCACGCATTTTTGCAAGTCCGTACAGCAAAACAAGGCTGTCCTTTCCGCCCGAAACGCCGACAGCGATATTGTCGCCATCGGAAAGCATTTCAAAGCCGTTCACAGCCTTGCGCATAAGTCCGAGTATCCTCTGCATTACTTCTGAATATTGCCGTGCGAAAGCTCGGTGAGGTAGGCGTTGATGAAGCCGTCGAGGTCGCCGTCCATTACCGCCTGGATGTTGCCGTTTTCAAAGCCTGTACGGTGATCCTTTGCAAGGGTATAAGGCATGAAAACATAAGAACGGATCTGTGCGCCCCATGCGATCTCCTTCTGAACGCCCTTGATGTCTTCGATCTTTTCGAGGTGTTCTCTTTCCTTTATCTCAACGAGCTTGGACATGAGCATTTTCATAGCATAGTCCTTGTTCTGATACTGGCTTCGCTGCGTCTGGCAGGAAACAACGATTCCCGTCGGGAGATGTGTAAGGCGAACTGCGGAGGAGGTCTTGTTTACCTTCTGTCCGCCTGCACCCGATGCACGGTAGAAGTCGATCTCAAGGTCTTCGGGACGAATCTCGATGTTAGTGTCAGCTTCGCTCATTTCGGGCATAACTTCAAGCGACGCAAACGAGGTGTGACGTCTTCCCGATGAGTCGAACGGAGAAACACGGACAAGTCTGTGAACGCCCGATTCGGACTTTGTAAAGCCGTAAGCGTTAAGTCCTTCGATGAGGATAGATGCAGATTTAAGTCCTGCTTCATCTCCGTCAAGATAGTCGAGAGTAGTTACCTTGAAGCCGTGGCTTTCTGCCCACATATTGTACATTCTGAAAAGCATTGAAGCCCAGTCCTGCGCTTCCGTTCCGCCTGCGCCCGCGTGGAAGGTAAGAATAGCGTTCTTGCTGTCATATTCGCCCGTGAGGAGCGTTGAAAGCTTCATTGCTTCAAGCTCCTTCTTGAAGTGGTTTGCATCCGACTTGATCTCAAAAACGACATCGTCATCCTCCTGCGCATCCTCTTCAAGCGTAAGCTCGATCATTGTAATAGTATCTTCAAGCTTTGCGTTGAGCTTGTTGTAGCTGTCGATGGTAGCTTCGTGGTGCTTGATCTTCTGCATTACCTTCTGCGAGTTTTCAAGATCGTCCCAGAAACCGTCCTTGCCCGATTCCTCCTGAAGCTCGGTTATCTCCGACTTTGCCTTGTCAATATCGAGTATCTTGTAGAGATCCTTCATTTCGTTTCGGTAGCCTTCAAGCTCCACCTTTAATTCTTCAAGTAAAAGCATATATATCTCCTTTTTCTGATTATTTATTATATTTTGTTTATATCAGTCCACAAAAATCATTACAAACCTTGTAGGGGACGGGTTTCCTGTCCCGAATCAATAAGATCATTTGAGCTAATATCCGTTCTTATCTCCGCCGTAGATACCGAGCAGCTCTTCCGAAAAACCGTCTCCTTCTTTGACGGCAAGCGTCGGCAGAACCTTCATAAACGGCTTTCCGCCAAGCTTTCCTTCAATAAGGAACAGCCACGGAGAACAGCTGTGATCTTTGGCAACAAAGCGGAGAGTTTTCGGCTCTATTCGATTCGCCTTCATTGCGGTGATAACATCCGCAAGGCGTTCGGGGCGGTTGCAGATGCAAAGCTTTCCGCCGAATTTCAGCAGTCCCGAAGCGGTCCTGCATACATCGTTGATATTGCATAATATCTCGTGCCGTGCGATGCGCTGCGCCTCACCAAGGCTCTCGATACCTGCGTTCGCCGCCTTGTAGGGCGGATTGCAGGTCACAACATCAAAGGAACCCTTCGGCACCTTGTCGCCGAGCACTTTCAGATCGCCGAGAACGGGAACTAAACCGTCAAGCTTATTTCTTTCAAGCGTTGTTCTGAACTGGTCGATCGCCTGCTCCTGAATGTCAACACCGTAAATAAGCTCAGGCTCAAACTTTATTTTCAGCAGAAGCGGTATTATTCCGCAGCCCGTTCCGAGATCACATACCTTGTCTTTATGACGGGGAGAGGAAAAATCTGCGAGCAGGAATGCGTCCGTTCCGAATTTGTGTTCGGGAGAAACGCATATATCAATACCCTTCTGCAGCGGTTCAAAAGTATATTTTTCCATCAGCCGACCATTACCTTTCCGACAGGATATATCTCGTTTTTGTTGCGCTTGTTGTTTATTGAGATGCTGAATGCAAGCGAAACGGGGCCAACTCGACCGATGAACATTATTATAATAAGTATGGCTCTTGAAACGTCATTGCATTTTGCCGTAACGCCTGAAGAAAGTCCCGAGGTCGATATCGCAGATGTTACTTCATACGCAGTGTCAAGTCCCGAAAATCCGGGATTGAGGTTGTATATCGCAAGCGAAGCTATTATAATAAGAAAAACAAATACCATTGCAACGGTCAGAGCCTTGTAAACGACCTCGTGTTCGATCTTTCGTCCCATTGCGATAGTGTCCGATCTTCCCGAAAGCACACTTGATATCGTCATAATGATTATTGCGATCGTTGTGAGCTTTATACCGCCGCCCGTTGAACCCGGAGCTGCGCCGATGAACATATAGAATATTGAAAACACCTTCATCATCGGGGTCATTCCCTCAATATCTATCGCATTGAAGCCTGCGGTTCGGAGCGTTACCGACTGAAAAAAGCTGTTCCCGAGCTTGTAGATAAAGCTTTCGCCGCCAAGCGTTTTGGGGTTGTTCCATTCGGTGATAAGCGTTATGAGCATACCCGAAACGATAAGCACCGCAGTTGTGATAAGCACAAGCTTTGACTGGAATTCAAGCTTTTTCTTTTTGTTAAATTCGATAAGATTCGTCCAGACGAGAAAGCCAAGACCGCCTGCGATGATAAGTACCGGTATAACTATCACCGTTATCGGGTCGTTTGAAAGCGTGGTAAGGCTTGAAAACGGCTCTGCAAACATCCCCATTATATCGAAGCCTGCATTGCAGAAAGCGGCGATCGAAAGATATATGGCAAGATAGATGCCCTTTGCACCGAATTTCGGGACATAGGAAGCCGAAAGTATGGCTGCACCGATAAGCTCGCATACAAACGAGATCGCAAGCACATACTTCACCATATATTTTACATCATAGAAGCCGCTTGTGTTGACCGATTCGGATGCTACCTGAATGGTGTGAAGCTCAGGCTTTTTTCGGATAAGAAAGCTGAAAAATGATGTGAATGTCACTAATCCCAGACCGCCGATCTGGATCATCAGCAGAATGATAATCTGCCCGATAACGCTCCAATAGCTGCCTGTATCAACGACAACAAGTCCCGTAACGCAGGTCGCGGAGGTCGCCGTAAAAAGCGCAGTCAGCGGATCTGTGAAGCGGTTTGACGCCGACGAGAACGGCATCATGAGCAGCAATGTTCCGATAACTATTATTACCAAGAAGCTTATCGAAATGACTGCCGCAGGGTTTGGCTGTTTATTTTTTTGTTTTAACGGCTGCATAAACGATACCTCTGTTCTTTTTTAACATTGAGGTCATACCGCACAATTAACGGCTCACGCCTTTGCCGCACATCTGCTTGCAGATTTTCCGTCATATCGCACCTAAACGACTTGAAATACAAGAGTATTCCTACGTCGTTTCGATACGATCTGACGAAAAATCTGACTGCGCATCTGCACGACAATAATTGTGCGGTATGACCTTAACCATAATAGTATAACACATTTATGCAGATTGCGCAACACATATTTCTGATTTTCGTGGAAAATATATCGTTAAGGCTTGGCAAAACGCCCCAAAAGCAGTATTTATGCTGATAAAAAGGAAAAAATAGCCAAAAATCAAGCCATCACCGATTTGATTCGGCAATGGCTGAATAGTGTTTTATTTCCCGATAGCGGCAGGTTCAAGCTCCTTTTCCGTATCGGTATGTATGTCTTCCACCGTGGCAGGTTCGGGCAGCATTTCCGGCTGTGCCGACAGCTCTTTGGCTGCTTTATTCTGCTTATTTTTCCTCTTCAAAACAGCGAGCTGCCTTTTGACCTTTGCTTCAAGCTTCTTCGCAAAACGGTTGGAATAATACTTCTGCTTGAGAGCTTCCATTGACTCGGAGTGCGTTATCGAGCGGATGTTAGGGAACGCACGGAGAAAACGCTCGGTCTGACGATCTCTTATAGCGAGCAGCTTTTCATACTTTTCAAGTATTTCATTCGTTTCAATAGCAAGCTTTTCGCCGATCTTTATCGAGCCCTTGAGCATCAGAGCGGAGATATCGTCGATCTGTTTAAGCCGCTTGTTAAGGTTTGCGACTGCGCAGAGCGAAGCGGTAAGGTCGATTGCGACCAGAACAGCCATTATTGTTATAAATACGATGCCGACACGGAACGGGATATGATCTACACCTATTTCAACGAGCGGATGCACTACCTTTATAACAAACACACAGCCGAAGCCCCAGAGCAGCGAAACCTTCGGGCAGATATATCCCCGATAGTTGAATTTTTCGTGCGAATAATCCCACCAGCGCGTGTTAAAAAGCTTTTCCATCCCGATACCGACTGCAAGCTCCAGCGCCGTACAGAGAACGAGCGAGATGATGAAAAGCAACAGCGGTTTGTCGGCAATCGGCCGTGAAAACACTGCTATCATAAGAACGCCGAAGCCGTAGATCGGACATATCGGCATACTCAAAAACCCACGGTTCTGATATTCGCCCGTTTCGATAGTCATATAGCAGACCTCTATGCACCAGCCGATAAATGCCCAGAAGCAGAACATAAGCGCCATCTGATAAAGGCTGTAGCCTATAAACGGAATAACTGTCATAATAATTTCCCTCTTTTTGTCAATTCTTGAATGTTGGTTTGTAATGAATAGGACAAGATCCCTGTTTTTGCCCTGTGTTATTGTGCTTATATTATACAACGTATAGCATTAAAAGTCAATGAAAAATTGCACTTTCGACATTTTTCAGAAAAATATATGGATAAATTTAAAAAAGGACTTGATTTTTTAGTAATATTGTGTTATAATATCTAAGCTGTCGGTAGAAAATGCAGGAAACCGCATATTGAAACCGCAATTTATAATATTTGGAGACGTATCGAAGTGGTCATAACGGGGCTGACTCGAAATCAGTTAGAGAGCAATCTCCCGCGAGTTCGAATCTCGCCGTCTCCGCCAAGATCCGGCAAACAGGTTTTGTTTGCCGGATGTTTTTATTGCCGTGTTTTATACGGGTCTTGGATGTGCGCTCGCTTTGGCAGGAGTGCTGTTCCGGGTGATGTTTGATGTTTACCATAAGGATAATATTTATAACAAATAACTATTTGTATAAAGGAGCAGGACTATGAAAGTAAGAAAATACGTCGAAAACGACATTCCCGAAATGATAAGGATATGGAATACAGTTGTTGATGAGGGCGTTGCTTTTCCGCAGGAGGAAGACCTTACCCCCGAAAGCGGACGGGAGTTCTTTGCTTCGCAGACCTATTGCGGAGTTGCCGAGGACGATAACGGCGATATCTGCGGTCTGTATATCCTTCATCCCAATAATATAGGAAGATGCGGACATATCTGCAACGCAAGCTATGCCGTTGACAAGGCTCGCAGAGGAGAGCATATCGGCGAAGCGCTTGTTTCCGATTCGCTGAAAACGGGAAAAGAGTTCGGCTTCGGCGTTCTGCAGTTCAACGCTGTCGTTGCGGAGAATATCCATGCCCGTCATCTTTACGAAAGGCTCGGCTTTACGCAGCTTGGAACGATCCCGAAGGGCTTTCGCAGAAAAGACGGCGGTTATTCCGATATCTGCCCTTATTATCACGAGCTGTAAAATTATTCGACTTATTGTATATAATTATATATTAAATACATATTGTATTCCTTTTTGACAATAATTTGTTGCTTTGAACGTACAAGTACAAAATGAGTTTTGATAATTGTTGGCTAATTATGTATAAAATGTAAACAATATTCTGAACCTCTTGAAATCATTAATGCAAAGAGCTATAATAACATTAGCACTCAAATAGTTAGAGTGCTAACACTCAAACAATACAATTGCTAATTTTCAGAGGAAGTGTACTTATTATGTCAAAGACAAAGCAGTTCAAAGCAGAATCCAAGCGTTTGCTTGATATGATGATCAACTCGATCTATACCCACAAGGAGATCTTTCTCCGTGAGATAATCTCAAATGCAAGCGATGCTATGGATAAGCTCTATTTTAAATCTCTCACCGACAGCAGCGTTGGAATGAACCGTTCCGATTTCCTCATCAGAATTGATGTTGATAAGGATAACAAGATCATCACCGTTTCCGATAACGGTATCGGTATGACAAAGGACGAGCTCGACAGCAATCTCGGCACGATCGCAAACAGCGGCTCGCTCGGCTTCAAGAGCGATGAAAACAACACCGCCGAGGACGTTGATATCATCGGTCAGTTCGGCGTAGGCTTCTACTCCGCATTCATGGTAGCAAAAAAGGTGCAGGTGCTCACAAAGGCATTCGGCTCCGATCAGGCTTACCTCTGGGAATCCGAGGGCGTTGACGGCTATACTATTGAAGAAGCCGAAAAGGACAGCGTCGGCACACAGGTAAAGATCTTCCTCAAGGATGATACCGACGATGAGGAATACAGCGAATTCCTCATGCAGTGGAAGATAAAGTCGCTCATCAAGAAATACTCCGACTATATCCACTATCCAATTAAAATGGATATGGAACACGATCACCTCAAAGAAGGAACGGGCGTTGACGATATCCCTGCGGAATATGAAACGACCGTTGAGGAAGAAACTCTCAACAGCATGACTCCTATCTGGCGCAAAAACAAAAACGAGCTTACCGACGAGGACTACAACAAGTTCTATAAGGAAAAATACTACGATTACATGGATCCGCTCTGCCATATCCACGTTAAGACAGAGGGTACAGCAACATACGACGCACTTCTCTATGTTCCTGCAAATACACCGATGGATTTTTACAGCAAGAACTATAAAAAAGGTCTCCAGCTCTATTCAAGCGGCGTGCTTATCATGGATAAGTGTGAAGATCTTATCCCCGACCACTTCTGCTTCGTAAGAGGTCTTGTTGACTCGCAGGATCTTTCCCTCAATATCTCCCGTGAAATGCTCCAGCACGACAGACAGCTCAAGCTTATCGCAAAGTCGCTTGAAAAGACGATCAAGAACGAGCTTAAAAAGATGCTTAATAACGACCGTGAAAAGTATGAGCAGCTCTGGAAGAACTTCGGAATGCAGATAAAGTTCGGCGTTTACAACGGCTACGGTGCAAATAAGGAGCTGCTGAAGGATCTCCTTCTTTTCCATTCCTCGAACGAAAAGAAGCTTGTAACCCTCGATGAATATACCGAGAGAATGAAGGAAGACCAGAAGTATATCTACTATGCAGCAGGCGAAACCGTTGATAAGGTAGACGCACTTCCGCAGACCGAGGTCGTCAAGGATAAGGGCTTCGAGATACTCTACCTCACGGAAAGCGTTGACGAGTTCGCACTTAAAGTCCTTGAAGAATACAACGGCAAGCAGTTCAAGTCCGTTTCGGACGCAGACCTCGACCTCGATTCACCCGAGGAAAAGGAAGAGTTCAAGAAGCTCTCCGAAGAAAGCAAGGATATGCTTGAAGAGATCGCAAAGGCTCTTGACGGAAAGGTAAACTCCGCAAAGCTCTCCGAAAGGCTTAAATCGCATCCTGTCTGCATCACAAACGAGGGTGAGATCTCGCTTGAAATGGAAAAGACCTTTGCAGCAATGCCGACCGATCAGAACGTAAAGGCACAGAAGGTTCTCGAAATAAATCCGAACCACGAAATATTCAATGTTCTCAAAGAATTATATGCAAACGACAAGGCAAAGCTTGCAGACTACAGCAAGATACTCTATACAGAAGCACTCCTTATCGAAGGTATGCCGATAGACGATCCTCTTGCATTCTCGAATCTTGTATGTTCGCTTATGGTAGAGAAAAAATAATGCGTAATTCGTAATTCGTAATGCGTAATTATTGCGAAACTAACGTATGTGGTTAAACCGCGAAGCCAAGCAGCCGGTCGAGCTGGGCACAGCTCGTCAGGTGTCCAGAGGGCGGAAGCCCTTTGGTCGCTCTCGCAAGAGCGAAACTCCCTAAATTATAGCGAAAAGCTTTTAACAATAGCGAAATCACTAACAAATCAAAAAGCGCAATTCACGAACAAAAGGTTAAATCAGAACGTGAGAAATCGTTTTGTAAACCAAAAAATCGTGAATTGCGCTAATTCTTTTTTTCTAAAACAAACTATCCTTGAAGCGTAAATACACGAACGCAGTGAGTGTATTTACGCTTCAACTCAATATGAACAGCTATTCAATATGAACGTGAAAACAATGAGCGAAGCGAAGGTGTTTTCACACAACGGAACAACTGTCGTTACAATACGGTTATGGAATCACTTTCAGCGGAAAATGCAAAACCGCAGGATATATGACCTAAAATGGCTTCACAGCTGTGGGACGGGAAACCCATCCCCTACAAATTGTTCGGCATAAACAAAATTTTTCAGCAAAAAGGCATTATTAACGGGCGAATATGGAATCCGCCCCTACGGTTATTTGTTTTTCTGTTAGATTCCGCACAGCTGCTCATATCCTGTCGGCTTAAAATGCTTATCGCTTCGCTCAAAGCATTTTACACCGAGGATAGTTTATTTTAGGAAAAAAGAATAAGCGCAATTCACGAATTTAAGGTTTACAGACCGATTCCTCACATTCTGTTTTAGCTTTTTGATCGTGAATTGCGCTTTTGATTTTATAGATACGTTGCTATTGCGGCAAATGTTTTGATAAAGTTTAGAGAGTTTCGCTCTCTGCGGAGAGCGATTTAGGGGCTGCTCGCCCCTAAAAACCCTCGCCAGCTGTGCTCAGCTGGATCAGCTGCTTGGCTTCGCAGCACCGGAAAATTATAATTACGCATTACGAATTACGCATTACGCATTGAAGCAGCGGTGCGAATATTGCAAACCCGAACGCTATCGCAAGCTGTTGTCCCGACAAGGCTGTTGTCGAAAAAATCATCTGCATAAAAGGCAGATATATCGCCGCCATGATTATACAAAATGAGGACAATACCGCAAGCAGGAGCTTCGGATTGTTGAAATACGGAACGGTGAAGATGTTCTTTGTTTCCGATTTGCACTCAAAAACGTGCGCAAGCTGCGTCATAACAAGGGTAAAAAGCGCTGCTGTTCTTGCGGTTTCAAGATTTCCCGACATATACCGTGTAAGCATAAAGCAGCCGAGCGTACAAGCGCCTATCAATATCCCTCTGAACACTATCTTCGCCATAAGTCCGCCCGAGAAAAAGCTTTCGTTCGCTTTTCGGGGCGGCTTATTCATACATTCACGCTCGGTCGGCTCTACTCCGAGTGCGACCGCAGGCAGTCCGTCCGTTGCAAGATTTACAAGCAGCAATTGAGTAGGCAGCAGCACTACCGGCATTCCCATTATGATACCAAGGAACATTGTCAGCACCTCTCCGATATTGCAGGAGAGCAGATAACGCACGAATTTCCGTATGTTCGCATATATTCCTCTGCCCTGTTCGACCGCCTTGACGAGCGTTGCAAAGTTGTCGTCAAGCAGCACAACATCGGCAGCTTCCTTTGTTACGTCCGTTCCCGTTATTCCCATAGCTACGCCGATAGACGCTTCCTTTACCGCAGGAGCGTCGTTTACTCCGTCGCCCGTCATCGTGACTATCTCGCCTCGGCGTTTGAACGCACGGACGATGCGAAGCTTATCCTCGGGAGTTGCACGGGCATAAACGGCTGCTTTGTCGATAACTTCATCAAGCTCGTCATCGGACAATTTTGAAAGCTCCTCTCCTGTCAGAACGATATCATTTCCTCGGAGGATGCCTGCCTTTTTCGCAATTGCTGCAGCGGTATTTTTGTGATCGCCCGTTATCATCACCGTTCGGATGTGCGCTTTTCGGCAAAGCTTCACGGCTTCAATCGCCTCGGGACGTGGAGGGTCGGTCATTCCTGCAAGTCCGAGGAAGATCATACCGTTTTCACTTCCGCTGTCTGTATTCTTTTCACAGAAAGCAAGCACACGGAGCGCTTCACCTGTCAGCTTTTCATGCTCGGCTTCAAGGCTTCGGCGCAGAGAAGGCGTAAGCGGCTTTACTCCATCGCTTGTCATTACAAACGAGCATCGGGGCAGGATAACATCAAACGCACCCTTTGTAAAGGCTGTTTTTCCCGAACCGCCCGAGCAGATCACAGTCATGCAGCGAGTTTCGCTGTCGAACGGTATCTCCTCGTTTTTGTGGAAACAATGGCAAAGCTTTTCCGAGGTAAATCCCGATTTTGCAGCCATTATAAGAAGTGCTATCTCGGTCGGGTCGCCTGCGGTGTTCCACTCCTCTTTTCTGC
Organism: Oscillospiraceae bacterium; assembly: GCA_051891935.1. Lineage (GTDB taxonomy): Bacteria > Bacillota > Clostridia > Oscillospirales > Ruminococcaceae > UMGS363. Next base: position 8,009 of record JBJFFR010000163.1, on the reverse strand, counting down.
CGAAGGACTTTATCTGTCCACGTTCACGCTGCGATATCGGATTCGGTGCGCTGATATCGGCATTGTTGCAAAGGACTGCGCAGTGCATAAGCTCGGTCAGGGTCTTGTCTGAGCTTGGGTTGACATTCTTTCCGTCCAAGGTCAGACCGCCTTGGATATTATAGCCGCTGCCCGAGATATTGTAAAGCTTATCGCCGCAGAATACTTTTGTAACGGTCATTTTATTCTCGGTGACGGTTCCCGTTTTGTCCGTGCATATTACAGATGCGCAGCCGAGCGTTTCAACCGAGTGAAGCTTGTGAACGAGCGCTTTCTGTGCAAGCATTCGGCGGACTGCAAGAGCCAGAGCTATCGTTACCGTTGCGGGAAGCCCCTCGGGAATAGCAGCGATCGCAACGGATATGCCCGTCATAAGCATTGCAAACGGCGGTTCGCCGTGGATTATCCCTGCTCCTGCGACAACAACGCAGACAGCCGTGCATATTATCGCAACCACCCTGCCAAGCTCACCAAGCCTTTTCTGGAGCGGAGTTTCTTCCTCCTCGATATCGGTCAGCATTCCCGATATTTTTCCGACCTGTGCTGAAATACCCGTTGCAATGACCTTTGCAAGAGCCGTTCCTTTTGTTACTATTGTGCCGCTGTAAACGATGTTCGGCTTTCCGATAGAATTATCGGCGTCATCGGACGAGCCTGCCGATTTTGCCACAGGAGCAGACTCCCCCGTAAGAATACTTTCCTCGGCAAAAAGTCCCCTGCTTTCAAGAAGCGCAGCATCGGCAGGTATCTTGTCGCCTGCTTCAAGCGCAATAACATCCCCCGGGACGAGCAACGCCGCAGGGAGCTCGGTCAGATGTCCGTCACGGTAGACCTTTGCATTCGGCGCAGTCATATTTTTCAGCGCAATAAGCGTTTTTTCGGTCTTATACTCCTGAATAAAGCCCAAAACTGCATTCAGCAGCACTATTATAATTATTGTCAGCGCGTCATAGACCTCGCCGAGAAATATCGAAGCCGCTGTTGCGATCAGAAGTATTATGACCATAACATCACGGAACTGACCGAGAAAAATCTTTAACGGAGCAGTTCTTTTCCTGCTTGCAAGCTTGTTTTCACCGTATCGGAGCAGCCTTTCCTCCGCCGCCGATGACGAAAGTCCGAGCGCTGAACCGTTTATGCTTTTTAAACTATTGTCTGCCATTTTTATCTCTCCTGTTTATATGTTTAAGGGTTCTGTTTATTCCTAAATATATTCGGACAGGTCGGAAGAAATGCTTTTCGGACGCAAAAAACAAAATTATACCTAAAACAAGTACAAGAATTATAAAATTTTTATTTAAAATGTTGACTTTAGCAATTTTCTGCGATATAATTAAAGTGTAGCATTATGCCATAGGGAGAATGCGGTTATTTTTTTGTAAAGGAATGAGATAATGTATAAGATTGTTCGTAAAAAAGAGCTGAACCCGACTGTTACGCTTATGGACATCGAAGCACCCATGATCGCCAAAAAGGCTGAACCGGGTCAGTTCATCATCCTCAGAGTTGATGAGGAAGGCGAGCGTATTCCGCTCACAGTTGCAGATTTTGACAGAGAAAAAGGCACTGTCACAATTATTTTCCAGATCGTCGGCGCAACTACCGAAAAGCTCAACCACAAAAATGAAGGTGAGTATATCCAGGACTTCGTTGGTCCTCTCGGCGTTGCTTCCCACACAGACGGACTTAAAAAGGTCGCTGTTGTCGGCGGCGGCGTAGGCTGTGCTATCGCATATCCTATCGCAAAGAAGCTCCACAACCTCGGATGTGAAGTTCACTCCATCGTCGGCTTCAGAAACAAGGATCTTGTTATCCTCGAAGATGAGTTCGCAGCTGTTTCCGATAAGCTCTGTATGATGACAGACGACGGCTCGCACGGCGAAAAGGGACTCGTTACAGAAGCTCTCCGCAAGCTCATTGAAAGCGGAGAAAAGTATGACGAGGTTATCGCTATCGGACCTCTCGTAATGATGAAGTTCGTTGTTGCTGTAACAAAGGAATTCAATATCAAGACTGTTGTTTCCATGAACCCGATCATGATCGACGGAACAGGTATGTGCGGCGGCTGCCGTCTTACTGTCGGCGGAGAAACAAAGTTTGCCTGCGTTGACGGACCTGACTTTGACGGTTTCCTCGTAGACTTTGACGAGGCTATGGACAGAGGTACAATGTACAAGCCGTTTGAACGCCACAAGCACGAAGAAACGTGCAATCTCTTCGCTAAGGAGGTCAAGTGATCATGCCGAATATGTCACCAAATAAAAATCCTATGCCTACACAGGATCCGAAGGAAAGAAGCTGCAACTTCAAGGAAGTAGCTCTCGGATATACAAAGGAAATGGCTGTTGACGAAGCACAGCGCTGCCTCAACTGCAAGAATAAGCCCTGCGTAAACGGCTGCCCCGTAGGTATCGATATCCCCGGTTTTATCTCAAAGGTCGCTGCCGAAGATTTTGACGGCGCTTATGATATCATCACAAAATCAAGCTCCCTTCCTGCTGTATGCGGCCGTGTATGTCCGCAGGAAACCCAGTGCGAAGGCAAGTGCGTAAGAGGCATCAAGGCTGAATCTGTCGGCATCGGCAGACTTGAGCGTTTCGTTGCCGACTGGCACAACGAGCACAGCACATCAACTGCTGTAAAGCCCGAGTCTAACGGCCATAAGGTCGCAGTTATCGGTGCAGGTCCTTCCGGTCTTACCTGCGCAGGCGACCTTGCAAAGATGGGTTATGACGTTACTATCTACGAAGCACTCCACCTTGCAGGCGGCGTTCTCGTTTACGGTATCCCCGAATTCAGACTTCCGAAGGCTATCGTTCAGAAGGAAGTTGAGGGTCTTAAAGCTCTCGGCGTTAAGGTCATCACAAATACCGTTGTCGGCAAGACGATCTCTGTTGACGAGCTTTTTGAAGATGAAGGCTTTGAAGCTGTATTCATCGGCTCCGGCGCAGGTCTGCCGAGATTTATGGGCATCCCCGGCGAAAACTACAAGGGCGTTTACTCCGCTAACGAGTTCCTCACCCGTGTAAACCTTATGAAGGCTTATAAGGATGAATCCGATACACCTATCAAGAATAACAAGAACGTTGCAGTTGTCGGCGGCGGTAACGTTGCAATGGACGCTGCAAGATGCGCAAAGCGTCTTGGCGCAGAAAATGTTTACATAGTTTACAGAAGAAGCGAAGCTGAAATGCCTGCCCGTAAGGAAGAGGTTGAGCACGCAAAGGAAGAGGGCATCATCTTCAAGACCCTCAACAATCCTATCGAGGTAATGGGCGGCGAAGACAAGTTCGTAAACGGACTCAAGTGCGTTGAAATGGAGCTTGGCGAACCAGACGAGAGCGGCAGAAGAAGACCTGTCGTTAAGGCTGACTCCGAGTTTATCCTTGATGTTGACTGCGTAGTAATGTCCATCGGTACATCACCTAATCCGCTCATCAAGAACACAACAAAGGGCATCGAAACCAACAAGCACGGCTGCTTCATCTGCAACGAGGACGGTCTTACATCCCGTGAGGGCGTTTATGCAGGCGGCGACGCAGTAACAGGCGCAGCAACAGTTATCCTCGCAATGGGCGCAGGAAAGACAGCTGCAAAGGCTATGGACGAATACATCAAGTCCAAGAATGCTTAAATTAATGCGTAATTCGTAATTCGTAATGCGTAATTAATCTATTACGTTCGTTAAAAAACAAAAACGCAATTCACATTGTCTGATTTTCAATGTGAATTGCGTTTTTTCGTAAATTTGAGTTTCAACAAGAAGTTACTGTATCAGTTATCGGCGAAACCGAGTTTATTATATCATAAATATAGATCAAGGTAATTATTATCACCCAAGCCGAAGTCAGAATTATCGGCAGAGTGCGTTTTTTGTGGTATTTTGTGTAGGGAGGAAGTGCGGCCTTTTCACCGCTTTTCCTGTACAGAATTATCCCGATGATACCGAGAATTATTTCCGCCGCAAAGACCGCATCAAACACTGCATTTCCAAGCTCGTCGCTGAAATATCCTGCCATTTCGCTTATGCACATCATCGAATTTATAGCAATATGACAGATCATAGACGGGATAAGCGAATCCGTTTTCACAGTTATATAGCCGAAATAAAGTCCGATAACGGTCGCCATAACAAGCTGATACGGATTGCCGTGCATAAGTCCGAACATCACCGCAGAAAAGACTATCCCGAAGCGAACGCTCACCCTTGAAGTCTGTTTCAGTACCAACCCACGGAAAAACAGCTCCTCCGCTATCGGCGCAGCTATCACCGAGGAGATAAGATCGACTGCCGCAGACGCTCCGTCCTTTGCCATTTCATAATCGAACGCCGTGACCTCATAGCCTGCGCTGTAAAGTACAATGTCAACTCCGTATTCGAGCAGCATTCCCACCGAATGAACAGCAAACGTCATAAGCACACAATGCCCTATAAGCTTCGGCGTTATGCCCCTTGTGCCGAGCATAGCTCCGATATCGACATTTTTTATCGCATTGTACGCAAAGAATACTATCGCCGAAGCCAAAGCAGGCGAGAAATACATCGCCGCCAGTTCCGCCCAGCCGACTATATCGGCACCTGTTTCGGGATCATTCTGCTCGGAAATAAACGGCGAAAGCGTCAGCAGAAAAAGAAAATATATCACATAGACGAGAATATACTGTATCGTCATCGCTCCGCCGACGCTGTTGTAAAGCCTTCGCAGCGCTTTTCTTTCCGCACGGTCGGGAGCAGCTTCAATGTCAAATTTTTCGTCCGCTTCCGTCATTATTATAAGTACCTCATAACGGCAACAACTCTGCCGATGATCTCGCAGTTGTCAACAATGATCGGATCCATAGTGTCATTCTCCGGCTGGAGGCGGTAGTGTCCGTTCTCCTTGTAGAAGGTCTTTACGGTAGCTTCCTCACCGTCTACGAGCGCAGCAACGATCTCGCCGTTGTGTGCGGACGAGCATTTCTCAACAACAACGATATCACCGTTGAGTATCGCAGCGTTTATCATGCTCTCGCCCCTTACCTTGAGCGCAAAAAGCTCGCCGCTGTAGCTCTTTTCCTCGTGGAAATTGATATATTCGGTGATATCCTGAACAGCCGTGATAGGCTGACCTGCGGTTATCGTTCCGACAAGAGGGATCTTTGACGCTCCCCTGCCCGCAAGCTTTATCGCTCTGTTGCAGCCGTCCACCTTTTCAAGATATCCTTCTGAAACAAGACTGTTTACATATCTCGCCGCAGTCGATGTCGAGCGGATATCAAGAGCAGAACATATCTCTCTGATCGACGGCGCAATACCGTTTTCGACCCTCTCCTTGACGAAATCAAAAACTCTTTTTTCCTTATCGTTCATTTTACTGCTCCTTTTCTTCAAGTTTTTTCAATATAAGCCGTGCAAGCTTGTTTACATCGCCGCAGCCGAGCGTTACAACGAGATCGCCTTCCTCCGCATTTTCGGCAACGTAATCAGCGCAAAGCTCAAAATTCCTGTCGTGTTCCTCTTCGGGGAACCATACAGCACCGTCTATCTTTTCGCCGAGCGCACTCGTGTGGATGCCGTAGGTGTTCTTTTCGCGCGAACCCATTATTGACGTAAGCACGACTTTATCTGCAATCGAAAGCGCTTTTGCAAAATCATCCGTAAGCATAGCCGTGCGTGAGAACGTGAACGGCTGATGCACCGCCCATACACGCTTGTAGCCAAGTCCCTTTGCAGCTTCAAGCGTTACAGCGATCTCCGCAGGGTGGTGTCCGTAATCATCGACGACCGTAACTCCCCCGACCTCGCCGTACTTCTCAAACCGCCGCTGCGAACCGTGAAAATCGGAAAGACCGATGCGAACATCCTCCGCTGTTGCACCCTCGTATATCGAAGCCGCAGCAGCCGCAACTGCGTTGAGAATATTGTGCTCACCCGGAACGTGAATGGTTATCTCGCCGAGCTTTTCACCCTTGTGCATAAGGTCAAAAGCCGTTTCAAGTCCGCTTATGTGGCGTATATTTTCGGGATAATAGTCGCAGTCGGAGCTTTTTCCGAAAGTTATTATCTCGCACTTGTTTCCAAGTCCGCTGACAGCCTTCATCGAGTTTTCATCGCTGCCGTTGACGATAACAGCACGGGAAGTCTGCTCCGCAAAGATTCGGAACGACTTTATCACATTTTCAAGGCTGCCGAAATAGTCAAGATGATCGGCGTCAACGTTGAGGATAACGCTCACATCGGACGAAAGCTTCAAAAAATGATCCATAAACTCGCAGGCTTCGCATACCATTATGTCCGAACTGCCTGCAATTCCGCTTCCGTGTATCAATGGCAGCTTTCCACCGATAACAGCGGTGATGTCGATACCCTTTTTCTTCAATATCTGCGTTATCATCGAGCTTGTTGTCGTCTTGCCGTGCGTTCCGCTCACGCAGACGGTGTTTCCGAACTGTGCGGTTATGATCGCAAGCAGGTCGCTCCGTTCAAGCACGGGAACGCCGCTCTCTTTCGCCGCAATAAGCTCGGGATTATCCGCCATTATCGCCGCCGTGTGCACTATAAGGTCGGCTCCCTCAATGTTCTCCGCCCTCTGACCGAGAAAAACGGGGATGCCCATTGCCCTTACAGCCGCAAGAGTGTCCGTTTCATTGTTGTCCGAGCCGCTCAAATTATAACCCTTTGAATGAAGTATCTGCGCCAACGGGTACATCCCCGAGCCGCCTATACCGATAAAATGTATATGCTTCTTTCCGTCAAGAACGGACTTATCAAATTTTTCCAAAGCAAAACCTTCCTTTTCTAATGCGTAATTCGTAAATGCGTAATGCGTAATTATTTCAAAATATCTTTTTTTAAATGAAATTTGTAATTCGGTAAATCTACGCAAAAGCTTCATTGCGTTTATTCTTTGTTTGAGGTAAAAATAAACTTTTTTGCGAAGCAAGTCAATTCGACTGACCAAGGGAAAATTATCCATATATTACACATTCCATCAATGATTACTCACATGACACACACGAAACACAAAGTTTCAAACCAAGTTTTCCCATGCGTTCCAACAGAACAGCATCGAACTCCATATTGCATTGTTTATCATAATAATAAACCATCCATATTTCAGATTCTGAAAAATTGACTCCTAAATTGAGAAGTATTCCCTTATTCTTTTCTACTAAATCTAAAAGCCAAGCGATTTGTTCGTAAAAGATTGGGCAGTTTGAATTTACAGATAATTCTTCCGGCGCAATAATGCGATTATCTTCTAATTTTACTTGAAGTGCTTCTTCAATTTTAGGCAAATCTATATTATCTCCATACAAAGATAACCAAAAGTCCATGTTACTCTCAAATGACATATAGTTCCTCCACAACTTACGATCTGTCAATCAGCCGCAATAATTACGCATTACGAATTACGCATTACGCATTGAAATAAATTCCGATTTGCAAATCAGATTATCTCACCTATAAATCGTAAGCTGTTATATTGCCAATTCAATCTCTCCGGATACTATTTTTTCAATAAAATCAACAAATGAATCGGCAACATATGTTATTTCCTCAAATTCAGGTTCCCATCCTTGAACTATTTTACCGGTATTTAGCTCAATAGCATAATATTGATAATCACCGCCTATACTCATTACTATTGGGAAAGAATTATCCCAAAATGATTTTATGGATTTTATCCATTCTTCATCACCAAATGCAGCCTCTAAACTTATTTTTTCGAAATCATTGTAACTCCATACACTGTCAATATAATTGTTACAGGTAAAAAACCACATATTACCGGAACTATTTATTATATCTTGAAAATTTGAAATGAAATCTATCCATTCTTTAGGAATATTTCTATATCGATTAGTTACTTCTTCCGGCAGCATTATTGGCTTGTTCGCCAACTCTATATTCCAACCATTGTTTTTCGCCCAATTTATGAAATTTTCTACAATACGCTGAATCGCTTTCTTTTTTCCACGAAGTTTTT
>JBJFFR010000162.1:0-7385 GCA_051891935.1 Oscillospiraceae bacterium | reverse complement strand
GGTAAGATTGAAACGATCAATCAGAAACATATTATGCGATATCAGCAGATGTTTGCTGCACTTGCTATCCGTGAAAAACTCTCTGACGGCATTAAGTCAGGTGTGGTATGGCATACCCAGGGTAGTGGTAAAACTGCATTATCATATTATCTCAGCTACTATCTTTCTGACTATTTTGCCCGTAACAATAAGGTCGCAAAGTTCTATTTCATCGTAGATCGACTTGACCTGCTTGAACAGGCTTCTCAGGAATTTGAAGCCCGTGGGCTTGTGGTAAAGACTGCTAATAGCCGTGCAGAGCTTATGGAGCAGTTCCGCAACAATCAGGCTCAGGAGGGCAACAGCGGTCAGCAAGAGATTACGGTTGTCAATATCCAGCGTTTTGCTGAGGATAAGGAAAGAGTCACTCTGCCGTCATATGCTACGAATTTACAGCGTATCTTCATCATTGATGAAGCACACAGAGGATATAATCCCAAAGGCAGTTTCCTTGCCAATCTCTTTGATGCCGATGAAAACTCTATTAAAATCGCATTGACAGGCACTCCGCTGTTGGCTGATGAGCGTGAGTCTTGGAAGGTGTTCGGCAGCTACTTCCATACCTATTATTATGATAAGTCAATTCAGGACGGCTATACTTTGAAAATTATCCGTGAGGATATTGAAACAAAGTATAAGGAAAAGCTCTCCGCCATCTATGAGAAGCTCGAAACACTTGTGCAGAAAAAGGATATTAAGCGTGACCAGATAGTAGAACACGACTCCTATGTCAAGGAGCTTACAAGATATATCATCAGCGATTTGAAGCGTTTTCGTACTATTCAGGGCGATGATACTCTTGGTGGAATGGTTATCTGCGAAACGAGCGAACAGGCACGAAAGATATTCGCTTTCTTTGATGATGTTCAGCGTGAACTGAATGCCGATTCCTCGCAGCCCTCGCACTTCAAGGCAGGATTGATACTGCACGATAGTGATGATAAGGATACCAGAAAGCAGATCGTCAAGGATTTCAAGAAGAATATGACCATTGACATACTGATCGTATTCAATATGCTCCTGACAGGATTTGATGCTCCGCGCCTGAAAAGGCTGTATTTCGGCAGAAAGCTGAAAGACCATAATCTGTTGCAGGCTATTACTCGTGTAAACAGACCATACAAGGACAATAAGTATGGATATATCATAGATTTTGCCGATATTAAGAGCAATTTCGAGCAGACCAATGGGGCGTACCTGAAAGAGCTGAACAGGTTCAATGATCCTAATGAAGTAGGCGCAGGCAACGCTACTGATACATTCACTCAGGTCATAGAGGATAAAGACGCTCTTGTACAGCAGATGCGTGAGGTACGGCAAGTCCTCTTTGACTATACAACAGATAATGTTGAGGAATTCAGTTCCGAAATATCTACGATTGAGGACAAGCAGGAGCTTATCAAGCTGAAAAAGGTACTTATTGCTGCCCGTGACTGCTGTAATGTAGTTCGCACCTTTGGTGATGATGAGCTGAAACAAGCATTTACAAAGCTCGAAATCACAAGACTTCCCGAAATGATACGAGAAGTCCAGCGACAAATCGACACGATAAATCAAAAAGAAGCCTTTGACAGCGATGATTCCACAAAACAGCTTATCAATGAAGCTATGCAGGACATCACCTTTAATTTCTCAAAGATAGCTGATGAAGAATTGCAGATGGGTTTCATGAGTAAAGAGGAGTTCCATGAAAAATGGCGCAGGACAATACAGTCCTTTACAGAGAATATAGACCAGGACGATCCGGAGTTTATCTCCATAAGAGAAGCATTTATGCAGAGATTCAAGGAGTTCGGCTTCGCTGCCGATACCGTCCATGAGTTTACTGAACGTTCAAAGGTATTAGATGAAGTCCTCAAAAAACTGGCTGAGCTTCAGAAAAGAAATAAGGCTCTTATGCGAAAATACAACGGTGATGCAAAATTTACAAGAGTGCATAAGAGGATAAGAGAAGAAAACGCTCAGAGGAAAGCAAGAGGAGCTTCGCCCATAATCTCCGGCTATGAGGAAGAAATCTTGGAGGCTCTGAAAGCCATTAAGTTCGATATAGACCAGAAAGTCTTTGACCGCAACGATATTTTGAAGAAAGACGCTTACTTTGAGCAGACTGTAATGTCACAAATTAAGCAAGGTATGGACACACTGGGCATAAAGGGTACCAGAGAGGACAGAGTATTCATTCAGTCCCGTATATCCTCTCAGTATCTCACTCAGTATAATGCAACATATCCGGGTGCTTGACAATAAGGAGTATAATCAATGGATTTGCAGATAAAAGAAAAAACAATATCACTTATCGATTCACTGAAATCGACTTGCCAGACCTATGGTATGGGAAATGACGGTAACGAATATAAGATCATCACTCAGGTATTCTTGTATAAGTACCTGAATGATAAATTCGGCTATGAGATCAAGAAGCTCGATGAGCGTATCGCTAAGGCTGAAAAGTGGGAGATCGCTTATTCGGAGCTTTCGGAAGATGAACGTGAGGACTTGTTCGACACGATGAATCCCGATATTCCTCGGCTTAATCCCGAACACCTTATCTCGCACCTGTGGAATCAGCAGGCAAAGGGCGATTTTGACCTTATTTTCGATCAGACAATGATCGACATAGCTGATAAGAATATTGATATATTCTCTACTCAGACCACGCAAAACACAAAAATTCCGCTGTTTGAGAAGCTCACACAGTATGTTACCGATGAAGCACAGAGAGCGCCTTTTGCTCGTGCGTTGGTGGACAAGCTCGTAAATTTCTCTTTTGAGGAGACATTCTCAGAGCATTATGACTTCTTTGCCGCTATCTTTGAGTATCTTATCAAGGATTACAATACCGCAGGCGGTGGTAAGTATGCAGAATACTATACTCCACACGCTATCGCTACCATTATGGCAAGGCTTTTGGTCGGTGATGATGCCGACTTGCATAACATAGAGTGCTACGATCCGTCCGCCGGTACAGGTACGCTGTTAATGGCTCTCGGTCATCAGATCGGAGAAGATAGGTGTACTATCTTCGCTCAGGATATTTCACAGCGCAGTAACAAGATGCTAAAACTCAATCTGATACTGAACGGGCTTGTATCTTCGCTCGATCACGCTATCCAGGGCGATACGCTCCTTGCTCCGTATCATAAGAGTGATGATGGGCAGGCTCTCAGGCAGTTTGATTTTGTTGTATCCAATCCGCCTTTCAAGATGGATTTTTCTGATACAAGAGATGATATAAAGAAGAAATACTCGGCTCGCTTTTGGGCTGGTGTCCCGAAAGTCCCTGCAAAGAAAAAAGAGAGTATGGCTATCTACACTTGCTTCATTCAGCACGTTGTAAACTCTCTGAAAAAGACAGGCAAGGGCGCTATCGTCGTACCTACTGGATTTCTTACCGCAAAGAGCAGTGTTGAGGGTACTGTCCTTAAAAAGCTCGTTGAAGATCATATCGTGTATGGTGCAGTAAGTATGCCCTCTAACGTATTTGCGAACACAGGCACTAATGTTTCCGTTCTGTTCTTTGATAATTCAAGAACGGCTGACAAGGTTGTACTGATAGATGCTTCAAAGCTCGGTGAGGAATACAAGGACGGCAATTTGCAGAAGCGCAGGCTTTGCCCGGAGGAGATAGAGAAGATCATCACAACATTCCGCAACAAAGAAGTTGTGGACGATTTCTCGGTGGCAGTCACCTATGAGGAAATAATCGCAAAGAAGTATTCTCTCGCAGCAGGACAGTATTTTGATGTCAAGATAGAGTATGTTGAGCTTACGCAAGAGGAATTTGAAGCTAAAATGTCGGCATTCAAGACTGAGCTGCAATCATTCTTCGATGAAGGTAATGCTCTACAAGCTGAGATCATGAAGCAGTTAGGCAAGGTGAAGTATGAGTAAACTACATAAATACGCCTTTTCTGACTTGTATGATATTTCATCAGGTATATCCTCAACTAAGGAACAGGCTGGACATGGTGCGCCGTTTGTTTCTTTCAGCACCGTTTTCAATAATTATTTTCTCCCTGATGAATTACCAGACCTTATGGACACCTCTGCTGTTGATCAAGAGAAATGCTCCGTCAAAAAGGGCGATATTCTGATTACAAGGACAAGTGAAACGGTTGACGAGCTTGCAATGAGCTGTGTTGTCTTAAAGGACTACCCTAAAGCAACATTCAGCGGTTTTGTTAAAAGACTTAGACCTAAAACAACTGGTATCGCTTATGATAAATACATGGCGTTTTTTCTCAGGAGCGAATATTTCAGAAAAGTAATCAATGCAAAAACGATCATGACACTCCGTGCGAGTTTTAATGAGGATATATTTTCGTTCCTCGACTTGTATCTTCCCGACTATGAAGAACAGGTCAAAATAGGCGATTCTCTCTACAACATAGAGAAAAAGATACAATGCAACAAAAAGATAAACGATAATTTACAGCACCAGCTCAAGCTGTTGTACGACTATTGGTTTACGCAGTTTGATTTTCCTGACGAGAACGGCAAGCCGTATCGCTCATCAGGTGGTGCTATGATGTGGAATGAGCAGTTGAAGCGTAAAATTCCTGTTAATTGGGATGATATACCTGTCTCGAATATCTGCGAATTATTGTCAGGTTTCCCGTTTCCTTCCGAACTTTATGCAACAAACGGGGCATACAAATTAATTACAATTAAGAATGTACAGGATACTGGAATAAATCTTAATGTTGATAATTGGATTGAAGATTTACCATCCAAGATGCCTGAATACTGCAATCTTAAACCATTTGATATCTTAATGTCTTTAACTGGGAATGTTGGTAGAATAGGAGTGTTTTATTCTAACAATTGCTTACTTAATCAGCGAGTTGCTCTTGTACGCCCTTTTAATAGGGAACTGAATGGATTCACATATTTCTTGCTTAAAAGTGATGTTATGCGTAAACAACTTGAAACAATATCAAACGGGTCTTCTCAACAAAATTTAAGTCCAATTGAAACCCAAAAGATTAATATTGCTTATAATCCTGAAATTGCACGTTTATTCTCAAAAAAAGCTAATGAAGCACTTAAAGTAATTGTACAAAACTTAGCGGAGAATGAATCATTAACAAATCTCCGTGATTGGCTTTTGCCGATGCTGATGAACGGTCAGGCTACCATATCAGATTGATACGATAAATTATCGTTTAGGAGGCTAATGATGTTAAAAATAGATAAGGCTATTTTTGATACAGATCAGGTTATATGTGACAATATCGATTCTTTTGATATAACCAATAGAGGACTCTTGAGTCAGAACATATTAAGTCAGCTTAGAAATTTCGTCGAATATATCGCAATGAAAGCCTATGCAGGCAAAGGTGATATTAACCCTAACGACTACGATTTAAGAAAGAAAGCTTTACAAGATCTTCAATCACGAGGTAATTTGCGGTTTCTTAGTAAATTCCATAGTATGCTTCAAAAATCTGTATCACATTATACAATCGACAAAGACGGTTCAGAAAGGTTGATGCTTAAATACTACGAATACCTATTAAGAATAAAGGTCTATCTTAAAAATGAATACAACCTTGATGTACTGAATAATATAGATGAATACCCATTAAATACTGATACAGAAATCTCTGATTATTACTTGAAGATTTCGGATCGAATTGAAAAGCCAAGCCAATATAGTCGCTCTGTGGTTTATAATGACCGATACTACATTGAAAAAATAAAGCCGTTCTTTGTAAATCATCAAATATATTACGAAGTAACATTTACGGCAACAATGAGTAAGGCAAATAAAATCAATCGTGTCATTGCTTTTACAAAGCAGGATATTATGAAAAATTATGCTGTTAAATTCTCCATTCATAGTGATAATATTTTTGTTTTTGATAAAGTAATGGAAATACTTGTCATAGATGAATGGCAAGTCTCTATAAGACCATGTGAATTTTCCAATTATTCCAGTATATTCGGTCCTGCTCAAAAATTTTCTGCAACCAATGAATATAATAACTTAATGCAATTTTTGAAATATAGCGGAATGTCGCTTACTGAACTTGTATGTTGCAATCAGAGCTACTACGATAAAATCAAAGCCCAGCTAACAATAAACTCTCAATCTACTATCATTACTAAGTTCTTAGACAAATCTCGTGTTATTATATTGAATGATGATAACGGAGCAAATGTTATTCGGTATCTACTTCATAATATGAATAATTCTATTATAAAGTGGCAAAGGAATCATGAGCAATGCTATGTATTATCGAATCTTTACTTACGGTTTGAGTGCATTCCGTTTGATCAGATGCCGTATTGTTCATCTCTGTACAACCATAATCCAAGATTATATGATTTATTTGAATGCATCTCACCCGATGGCAGAGAACATGAATTTTTAGCAAGATTTATACGAAACAATACAGAAATTGAAGGAAAGCTATTTACTGCAAGCGATGAATTGGAGCGTTTTGAAAACATAGATGAATTGATACAAGACTATAACTCACGCCTTTATTATAAGCATACAGGCCGCAGAATAATGAAATATAAAGATTTCTTTTATATTGACCAGTATGTTGTCGATAGTGAAGAAATAATAAAAGAACTACAACAACTTTCTCAATCCGGCGTGGATCAATATACAGCCTCTGTTAATTCATGGCTTAAACGCTCGTCATACATTATTGATGATGAGTATAAAGGAACAATCCTTCAAAATATGTTTGCAAGCTCTCATGTGGCGTTTATATATGGTTCGGCTGGTACAGGCAAATCTACTTTAATAAAGCATATATCTAATTTTTGGTCATCGAGTAACAGGTTCTTTTTAGCAAATACACATCCGGCGGTAGATAACTTGCGCAGAAAAATAACAGTAGAAAACAGCTCATTCTATACAATTAAAAAATTCTTGTCAAACAAGAATCTGGAAACAGATTGTGATATTCTGATAATCGACGAGTGTAGTACCGTAAGCAATGCTGATATGAGAAAGGTATTAACAAAAGCCAAATATCAACTGCTTGTCTTAGTCGGAGATGTATATCAGATTGAGTCTATTTACTTTGGAAATTGGTTTAGCATAGCTCAAAAGTTTATTCCTAAATCATCGATTTTTGAATTAAAATACCCTTACAGGACTGAGAACAAGGAGCTTTTAACGGTATGGGATCGTGTACGCAATCTTGATGATGCCATTTTAGAACCTCTTGTTAAGAACGGTTATGTAGCTCGGCTTGATGAATCAATATTTGAAAGGCAGCAGCAGGATAAAGAAATCATTCTTTGCTTAAATTATGATGGATTATACGGCATAAATAATATCAACCGCTTTCTTCAAAGCAGCAATCCCAATAAATCTGTGATAT
>JBJFFR010000161.1:0-7437 GCA_051891935.1 Oscillospiraceae bacterium | reverse complement strand
TATTGGAGAATTATTTATCTCAGGCTAAACTATATGGACTATTAAGTTGCTTTTTCGCTTTAGTTTATGAGCGCTCAGCGACCTGTGCTGAATATAGATATGGGGGACTTGTTTTTATCTTAAGTGTTTTTTCTTCGGCTAAATTATACGGACTATTAAGTTGCTTTTTTCGCTTTAGTTTATGGGCGCTCAGCAACCTGTGCTGGATAAAGATATTGGAGAATTATTTATCTCAGGCTAAACTATATGGACTATTAAGTTGCTTTTTTCGCTTCGGTTTATGTATTTTCAGCGACCTGTGCTGAATAAAGATTTGTGAAATTTGATTATTACCATGGTTTAATGTATTGAATCGACCTTGTTTTTATGCTGTACATCTGCGGATATGGGATCCGCCCCTACAGCAAGATGTGTTTTCTATATTTTTTGCCTTGATCCGCATAAAATGTTCCCATTTTACTTGAATAAAGCCGAAAAATGTGCTATAATTAATTTATCTGTTATGATTAGAGGGATATTTATGAAAATTGCTATGCTCGAGGCGGCTTCCGTTTCCAGGGGCGATGTTTCCTTCGATGATATCTACAAGCTGGGAGAGGTTCGGGAATTTCCGCTCACTCCCGTTGACAGGATCATCGAAAACATCGGCGATGCAGAGGCGGTGCTTTGCAACAAGACTCCTTTTACTGCCGAAATTATGGAAAGCTGTCCGAATTTGCGCTACATAGGTCTTTGTGCGACCGGCTTCAACAATGTTGATCTTGAAGCGGCTTCACGTTTGGGTATTGTGGTAACTAACGTCCCTGCTTACTCCGATATGGCGGTTGCACAGCAGGTATTTGCTTACATTCTCCGCTGCTGCAACAGGACGGGCGATTACGACCGTTTTGTCAAGGCTGGCGGCTGGGTTCGCTCCCCTTCCTTCTCAGCGTTTGAATTCCCTACTGTTGAGCTTGACCAAAAGGTGCTCGGCATAATCGGCTACGGCAGGATAGGTCATGCGGTTTCACGAATTGCCCGTGCATTCGGGATGAAGGTGCTTGTTCACACGAGGACGGTTCGTGATGAAGCGGATGTGGAATTTGTTTCGCTTGACGAGCTGCTTTCACGCTCCGATTTTATAACGCTGCACTGCCCTCTCACGCCCGAAACGGACGGACTTGTTGACATTGATTTTCTGAAAAAATGCAAGCCGACTGCTATGCTTATCAACACTTCCCGAGGTGCTGTTGTGAACGAAAATGATCTTCGCTATGCGCTTGACAACGGTATTATTGCTGCGGCAGGGCTTGATGTGCTTGTCAAGGAGCCAATGTCGGCTGAAAATGTACTGCTTGATTCCGACAAATGTATGATAACGCCGCACATTGCATGGTCGCCGATCGACACACGCAGGCGTTTGATGAAGGTCGTTGCGGAAAATCTTGCTGCGTTTATTGCAGGAAAGCCTATAAACAAGGTAAATTAAGGAGAAAAACAATGTTTGATATTAACGATAAAAAAAGAATAGTCATAAAGCTTGGCTCGTCCACTCTTACTCACAACACGGGCAGGCTCAACATCCGCCGAATGGAAAATCTCGTTAAGATAATCGCTGACATTCAGAACAGCGGCAAGCAGGTAACGCTTGTTTCATCGGGCTCAATTGCGCTCGGACGCTCAAAGATCGGCTTGACCGAACGCCCGAAGGAAACACGTTTAAAGCAGGCCTGCGCTGCTATCGGTCAATGTGAGCTTATGTATATGTACGACAAGCTTTTCGGTCAGTACAATCTGACGGTTGCGCAGCTTCTTCTCACAAAATACAGCATCGAGGGTCCTCGCAGTCAGAACATCGTCAACACGATGGAGGAGCTGCTTTCAAGAGGAATCATCCCCGTAATCAATGAAAACGACACGGTCGCAATTGATGAGCTGGAGCTTGAGATCGGTGAGAACGATTCGCTCGGCGCTTATGCGGCTCTTATCGCAAAGGCTGATCTTCTCATAATCCTTTCGGACATTGACGGCTTCTACGATTCCAACCCGAACACAAACCCCGATGCAAAGCTCATCCCTGTTGTACACGAGATAAACGATGAAGTCCGTGCGCTTGCGACCGACGCAGTTTCGGGACTTGGCACAGGCGGAATGATAACGAAGCTCAACGCTGCCGAGATCGCTATGAACGGCGGTGTTGATATGGTGATACTTAACGGCAGAAAGCCCGAAACGCTTTACGATCTTTTTGACGGAAAGCAGGTCGGAACGCTTTTCACTGCGAATAAATAAGGAGGAACGCTTATGAACTATGCTGAAACACTCGGCAGCCGTGCAAAGGCTTGCAGAAAGGCTGCTGCAACGGCAAGCACGGCTGAAAAGAACAATGCTCTCTCTGCTATATCCTGTGCATTAAGATCAAACGTTGACGCTATCCTTGAAGCAAACGAAAAGGACCTTAAAGCTGCCCGTGAGAACGGAATGAGCGACGCTATGCAGGACAGACTTCGCCTTACTGCGGACAGGATAAACGGCATTGCAGACGGAGTTGACGATGTAATAAAGCTTGATGACCCGATCGGCGAAACGATCAGCGGAAGTGTTCGTCCGAACGGGATGAGCATAACCAAAATTCGTGTTCCGCTCGGCACTATTGCGATAATTTTTGAATCAAGACCGAATGTTACGGTCGATGCGGCTGTTCTTTGCCTTAAATCGGGCAACGCTGTAATTTTAAGGGGCGGCAAGGAAGCGTTCAACTCAAACAAGTGCCTTTGCGACATTATGAGAGCTGCTCTTAAAGAGGTCGGACTTCCCGAGGATCTTATCCAGTTCGTTGAGGACACCTCGAGAGAGGTTTCGGGAGAGCTTATGCGCTGCTCCGACTACATTGACGTGCTTATCCCGAGGGGCGGTGCGGGACTTATCCGTGCCTGCAAGCAGAATGCGACTGTTCCCGTGATCGAAACGGGTACGGGCAACTGCCACGTTTTCGTTGATGAAACGGCTGATCTTACAATGGCTGTAAGCATTGTGAACAACGGAAAGACCCGTCGTGTATCGGTCTGCAACGCTGTTGAATCGCTGCTTGTACACGAAAGCATTGCGGAGGAATTTCTCCCGATGATAAAAGCAAAGCTTGACGAGAAGAACGTTGAGATAAGAGGTTGTGAACGCACAAGGGAAATTCTCGGCGACTGTGTTGTTCCTGCGTCGGAAGAGGATTATGCGACCGAATTTCTCGATTACATCATCTCGGTCAAGGTCGTAAAGTCGCTTGACGAGGCTATTGAGCATATCGATAGATACACAACTCATCACTCGGAGTGCATCGTTACGAACGATCTCGGCAACGCTGAACGCTTCAGAAAGGAAATTGATGCGGCGGCTGTTTATGTCAACGTTTCGACAGCATTCACGGACGGCGGAATGTTCGGGCTCGGTGCGGAGATAGGAATTTCGACACAGAAGCTTCACGCAAGAGGTCCTATGGGACTTCGAGAGCTTACTTCGATGAAGTTCCTTATCAGCGGAAACGGTCAGACCCGTGCTTGATATAATGCCCTCTCTATTGCAAACAATACATCCGCTAAAGGTGGCTGAAAAGCCATAGGCTTTGCGAGGGCAGTATGAACGACGGCTCAATTGGCAAGCCGCCCGTAAATATTATTTTCGGGCATTGGAGCCAAGTATATATTTAAGGTGGTTTTATGAACAATAACGATAACAAGGACATTTTTGACTACGACAGCTATGTAAAAGCCAACGGAAAAAAGAAGAAAAAGCCGAAGCCTGCGAAAGCGCCGAAGGAGCCTAAACCGAAGGCACCGAAGCCTTCAAAAGAAGCTAATGTAGCGGAAAAGAAAAAGCTTGACGAATCGATCGAAAGCATCCGCAAGATGTTCGATGACGCGCTTGATGAGGAAACGGAAGAGCTTGCGGAGCTTACAATGGCGGAGCCTGAACCCGAGATGCCAAATATCGGCGAGGGCGGCAAGCGCAAGGGCTATCTTATTCTCGGAACGCTTGTGATGATACTTTCGATAGTCGGATTGATCTCTACGATAACCTTCACAGTCGACAAGTTCAAGGATTTTGCCGACAACACGCAGCAGAAGACCGAATTTGCACGTTTCATCTATCCTGTTGTTATCTGCGACCCTGCGCCGTTCGGACAGAGCATAAAGCTGCGCAGCGACACGGTTATTACAGCTTCGATTTGGGACATCATTCTTTACGAGGACAAGAGCAAATACGAAGCCGATTTCGATATGATAATCGTTCCCGAGCTTGATGTTGAACAGCACGCAGCGAAGCTTTTCGGCACGGGACTTTCGATCAAGCATCAGTCTATCCTCGGTGCGGACATTCAGTTTTACTACTATGAGGACATCAAGTCCTACCGCATCCCTTCGAACCCGAAATACTTCACCTACTCCCCTTACATTGAAGATATATCGAGAGTCGGAGAAAGCTACACTATCTCGGTCGGCTACATTTCCCCTACTCCTGCGTGGCTGACGCTGACAAGCGATGAAGCTCCGAAGCCCGAGAAGTATGTGAACTACATCGTTCAGAAGCGCGGTGATGAATTAACGCTTCTCGGCATACAGCAATCGGACAAGGTTCCCGAGGAAGCAGCAATTTATTAATCCCCCAAAAGCATGGTACATTTTTTCACCCATTTAATGAAAGGAAATCAAAAATATGAATAGTGAGATCAGAAATGCAGACCTCTGGCAGGACGGCGAGATAAAGATCGACTGGGTCAAAGCAAATATGCCGCTCCTGCGCAGCATTGAAAAGGAATTTTCCGAAACGAAGCCTTTTGCAGGAATAAAGGTTGCGCTTTCGGTACATCTTGAAGCAAAAACGGCTTATCTCTGCAAGGTGCTTGCTGCAGGCGGTGCTGAAATGTACGTTACGGGCAGCAATCCGCTCTCCACACAGGATGATGTTGCGGCTGCGCTCGTTCACGACGGACTTAACGTTTTCGCTTGGTACGGTGCAACCGATGAAGAATACCACCGTCACACTTCAAGAGTAATTGAAGCAGGTCCGAACATCATCATTGACGACGGCGGCGATCTTGTTCACCTTATCCACACCGAATATCGGGACAAGCTCGCAGACGTTATCGGCGGCTGTGAGGAAACCACGACAGGCATTATCCGTCTTATCGCTATGGATAAGGCAGGAGAGCTCAAATTCCCGATGGTGCTTGTAAACAATGCTGACTGCAAGCATCTTTTCGACAACCGCTACGGCACGGGTCAGTCCGTCTGGGACGGCATCAACCGCACAACCAACCTCATCGTTGCAGGAAAGAACGTTGTTGTCGCAGGCTACGGCTGGTGCGGAAAGGGCGTTGCGATGAGAGCAAAGGGTCTTGGCGCAGAGGTCATCGTTACCGAGGTTGACCCGATCAAGGCAATGGAGGCTGTTATGGACGGCTTCAAGGTTATGAAGATGAACGAAGCTGCAAAGGTCGGCGATTTCTTCGTGACCGTAACAGGCTGCCGTGACGTTATCACCGAGGAGCATTTCTATCTTATGAAGGACGGCGCTATCTGCTGCAACGCAGGACATTTCGATGTCGAAGTCGATGTTGCGGCTCTCCGCAGGATAGCAGTTGAATCAAAGGTCGCAAGAAAGAACATCATGGGCTACAAGCTTTCCAACGGAAACACTATCAACGTTATCGCCGAGGGCAGACTTGTAAACCTTGCCGCAGGTGACGGACATCCTGCCGAGATAATGGACATGAGCTTTGCTATCCAGGCTCTTTCGGCGCTTCATCTTGTCAAGAACAAGGGCAATATCGGCGCTGACGGAATGACTATCGACGTTCCGAAGTACATCGACAACGAAGTTGCGCAGCGCAAGATCAAGTTCTGGGGAATGGAGATCGACACTCTTTCCGATGAGCAGAAAAAGTATCTTGGTTCGTTCTAAAATTTATTCAATAACAAACAAAAACGCAATTCACGAGCAAATTTTCGTGAATTGCTTTTTTTTACTGTTTGTTTTCCGAGATTTCAAGCAAAGCCTGACAGCTTGGGCAGCGCAGATCCTTGCCCTTGATATACTCTGCGCCGCAAAACGGGCAGCTCTCTTTATTGAGCTTGTCGGTCGGGCTTTCTACCGGATATTCCACTGCGTTTCTGTACTTTTTGTTAGGATCATAGAACACCATAAAAAATGCGTGAAAAGCTATAAATCCGCCGAAAAAAACAAACGTAAGAATACTTGCGGGTTCGATCTCCATTTTCATTATTTCGGGTGTAAGCTCGTCAAATGCAAAGCTGATCGCCTCGGAAACCGACTTTGAATTCTCCGTCAGATAACGCTGCAGCTTATTATTGAATATCTCTGCTTTGTCATAAGTAAGAATAGGATCCGTATCATCGCCCTGCATCCCTTCCCAATACCACTCATTGAATTCGGGGTCGGGTTCCTTCGGCTCGGAATAGACGATGAGCCAATGCTTTTCATCGGGGAAAGCATTTACATAAAGGTCATACGCATAATTTTCAAGGTTAGAATACCTATCCTGCCAATCCTCGTTATAAACGGTGAAAACGGCAGGAGAAATACCTGTTTTATCGTAAAATGCCTGCAGCGAACGCTTCAGCTTTTCCGTATCTTCAAGTACATTTATGTTATCCCTCACTGCAATAGCGGTATTATAATCCGTTTTAAGCTTTTTCGGGGGCAAGATCATATCCTTTGCCATAAAGTACAGCGCAACAACAAACGGGATATAAAACAAAAGTATCAAGAATCGCATTGGACTGCGCTTTTTTGTGATATCGTAATCGGCATAGGCATAAACAGGCTGATCGTGTCTGTCAAAATAAAGAAACCTTCTCGAACCGGGGAAATAAACATTGCTGACTCTTCTTGGTGAAGAAGACCCCGAACGTGAACTGTGGGAGCTGTGAGAACTGCTGTGATGGGAACCTCCGCCGTGGGAACCTCCGCCCGATGAATGCGGCATAGCTGCACTTCCTTTACAAATTTTTCTTTATTGTAGCATATATTCGATGGAAAATCAAGTGTTTAATGAACGGCGCACACGGCATTTCAACGGGTGAATAACTTCTCACAACAATATTTGTAAAATATTGTTGGGGGACTGATTTTCCGCCACACAGCTGTGCAGTATAAAAAAACAAGTGCGATTTAATACTTTAAACCATAGTAAAAATCAAACTTTTCAAATCTTTATTTATCACAGGTTGCTGAACATCAATAAAATACAGCGAAAAAACTACTTATACTAAGTTCATATCGTTCTATAGACAAAGACGACAGATAGAATAATCCAAGTCAAGGGAGTCTGACGCAGAATTGGATTATTATATCCGAGTATTTGTCTATAGGTTGATATGAACTTAGTATTAATAGTCCATATAGTTTGGCCTGAGAAGAGAGGGATAAAGGAAAGATGAGTGC
>JBJFFR010000160.1:0-32472 GCA_051891935.1 Oscillospiraceae bacterium | reverse complement strand
CATTTAAAAACTGTACAAAAAATCAAGCAAAAATCTCTCGTATATGGATTTTGCGAAGATTTTTTGTCTACAGTTTAAATGGTTTTTAGTATTAGTGACCTGTGCTGAATAAAGAATTGTGAAATTTGATTTTTACTATGGTTTGATGTATTAAATTGCTATTGCTTTTATACTGTACAGCTGCGGGATGGGAAACCCATTCTCTACAAGGTCTGGGGTTAAAACGGCATTATTGTTGAGCGGATATGGAATCCTAACCTACCGCCAAAAATGTTTTCACGTTCATATTGAATATCTGTTCATATTGAGTTGAAGCGTAAATACACTCACTGCGTTCGTATATTTACGCTTCAAGGATAGTTTTTTTCGGAAAAAGAATAAGCGCAATTCACGAATTTTGGTTTTACAAAACGATTTCTCATGTTCTGATTTACCTTATTTTTTGTGAATTGCGCTTTTGATTTAATAGTAATTACGCTATTGCAGCAAATGTTTAGCTAAAGTTTAGGGGATTTCGCTTCTGCGGAAGCGACCAAAGGGCTTTGCCCTCTGGACACCCACCACCTTTGTAAAGGTGGACGAAACTTTTGGTCGCTTCGCGGTGCATTTGTTTTTACTCAAAATCCGAAGGACTTAAAAGCACTTCGCCGAACATCGGTGAGGTCGGGTCGGAAACAGGCTCGGGATGATCCTTTATCGTTCTTCCCCGTTCGACAAGATAATCGGTGAACTCGGTCGATATCTTGTAGCTCATAGCTTCGGTGATATCGTCAAATGCCTTTTCGGGTTCTCCGAGATGATAGTGCACCTCGGCGCATATTGCCGAGCAGAGTGCTCTGTGCATTGGCATTTTCGATTTTATATGCGAGCGTGAGAGCATTTCGGCGGTGCGGAGCGCTTCGGCGGCGGCTATCTTGCTTCCGAACATCAGCTCGCCGAGTGCTCTTACCGCCATCGTAAAGAAATCGGCGGTGAGGTTCTCGGTATACTGCTTTGCATGGATATATGTGTTTTCCATGCTGTTGTAATCCTTTAAGCCGCAGTAATAAAGTATTGACGAGGAAAAATAATAGGCGGCGTCCGAATAGTTTCCCGTTGAATTTGCGATATCGGTAACGCTTATCGCGTCAACACGGTCAAGCTGTTCCTTTGCACGTTTGAAATTGCCCGTGACGAGCGCTGTTAATGCAAGCTCGGAGCAGACCTTTGTGCGGATATTTCCTCTGCACGAAAGATTGAGTATCTCGATATATTCACGGCCTATGCCGTTCTTCGCAGCCGTTTTGTCAAGCTGCTGACGCATTTTCTTTTCGGGTCGCTTCGTGATGACGGCACTGAAAAAATGCGCTCCGACAGCAAGAACAGCCGCTCCTGCGATAAGGATCGGGATGAATATACGCATATTGAGCTTGCTTGCTCCCGAAACCGAGAAAAATCCGAGCAGGATGTTTATGCTGAAACCGATACAGCAGCCTATGATAAGAAATATACCGAACCAGACGCTGACTGATTTTGCAAACATCTGGAGCCTTGCCTTCAAATTCATTTCCTCCGTCCTTTCTGTTAAGTCTTGAATAATGCTGATTGTTAAGTCTTGAGTGCTTCTCTCATATCGCAGATAAGCGCTTCAATGTCGCTGTCGCTGTATTTGGCGCCGCTCCATATCTCGTGAGCGACAACAGCCTGCCATACGAGCATCGCCATGCCGCCGATAGCCTTTTTGCCCTGCGATTCGGCGATCTTCATGAGCTTTGTCTTATCGGGATTGTAGATGACCTCGAAAACGCTGCCGCAACGGGAGATGACCTCCTCGGAAACGGGGCAGTTATCGACGTTCGGGAACATTCCTACGGGGGTTGCGTTTACGAGCAGGTCGAAATCGCCCTCGATCTGATCTGCGTAGATATACTTGAAGCGAGAGAGAACGTCATCGCCGCAGCCCTGCTTTTTAAGCTCGGAAGCGACTGCTTCTGCGGTGTCCTCAAAGCCTTTGAGAACGACAACGGTAAGATCTGCGCCGTGGAGAAGCGCTTCAATAGCCATCATCCTGCCTACGCCGCCGCAGCCGATCTGGAGAACCTTTCCGCCGAGCTTTGCTCCGCCTGCTTCAAGAGCACGGAGGAAGCCGTAGCAGTCGGTGTTGTAGCCGATGTTCTTTCCGTCACGGTTCACAACGCAGTTCACCGAATCATAACGCTTTGCGGAAATGTCCAGCTCGTCGATATACTTTATTATATCAACTTTGAACGGGATAGTGATATTATATCCGCCGAGCGAATTAAGGTAATCGGCCTTCTCCGCAAGAGTTTCGGGCGCAAATTCGCAGATCTCGTACTCAACATCGCTCTTTCCCTCCAGCTCGAACAGCCTTTTATGTATCGGAGGGGACATTGTGTGTTTGAGCGGATAACCTAAAATTGCGTATTTTTCCATTTTCATCATTCCTTTTATACATATAGTAATTATCTTGGTACAATATACAAAACAGCACGTTCTAACGGGCGGATATGGAATTCGCTCCTACGTCAGCGTTTATTCTTAAATAAATGTTGTCGCCAACGGGACGGAAAGCCCGTCCCCTACAAAAATTGTTTTTATGTGCCAATCAGCGGAACACAATAATTACGCATTACGCATTACGAATTACGAATTGCTTCAAGTGCTTTTTCAAGAGTCTTTGCATTTTCAACATTAACAGCGTTGACATCTTTGAGCGTTTTCTTTACAAGTCCCGTGAGAACCTTGTTTGGGCCAAGCTCAACAAAGTTTACAAAGCCCTGCTCCTGCATAAGCGCAAGCTCGGAGGTGAATTTTACGGGAGAAACGATGTGCTTTGCAAGCTTTTCGGGCATATTGTCAAAGTCGGGCATCTCTGCGCCGTAGAGGTTGGAGAAGAATGTAACGTTAGGCTTGTTGAAAACAACATCCATCTTTTTCAGCTCTGCTTCAAACTCGTCTGCGGCAGGCTGCATGAGCTTTGAATGGAACGCTGCGGAAACCTTGAGCTTTATCGTCTTTGCGCCGATCTCGGTGAATTTTTCGATAGCTGCATCAACTGCTTCGGGTTCGCCTGCGATAACGGTCTGAACTGCGGAGTTGTAGTTTACGGGTGTAACGTAGCCGTCAACAGAAGCGCAGATCTTCTCGATATCCTCTGGAGCCTGACCCATAACTGCGCACATTACGCCGTGCTGGTTCTCGGCTGCTCTCTGCATTGCGGCTGCTCTTGCCTTTATGACCTTGAAGCCGTCCTTGAACGAAAGAACGCCCGAAGCAACCATAGCCGCATATTCGCCGAGGGAGTGTCCTGCAACTGCGGAGAACTCTGCGCCGTTCTTTTTCATACATTCAAGTGCTGCAAGCGATGTCATCATGATCGCAGGCTGGGAGATGACGGTCTGCGCAAGCTCCTCTTCGGAGGCGTTCCATGACTTGTCGGCAAGATCAAAGCCGAGGATCTCGCTTGCTTCGTCATACATAGACTTTATCTCGGGATAAGCGTCGCAAAGCTCCTTGCCCATTCCCTGATACTGGGAACCCTGACCCGAAAATAAAAATACGGTTTTTGAAGAATTGCTCATAAGATATATACTCCTTTAAATTTTTTAAATAATTAGTGATTTAACTTGACAAAGACAAAGAAAAATATTACAATATATAGTGAATGATTATGATTTAGGGGCGAATTCTCTATGCAAAATGCACTAAAACGACATTTTTCACCCTATCATATATCCAGTATAACATAAATTTTATAAAAATTCAATACGGAGGTAAAAAATTTTGTTTGGAATCAATATTCTCGGAACAGGCTCCTATTCACCTGCGGTAAAGGTATCGAATGATGATATGTCCAAGATCGTTGAAACGAACGATGAATGGATATCCACAAGAACAGGAATAAAGAACCGTTTTCTCACTGACGGTGAATCCTGCTGGAAGATGGGTGCGGCTGCGGCTCAAAAAGCAATTGAGGCGGCAGGCATCGACCCTGCGCAGATCGGACTTGTTATCGGAACAACTGTTACTCCCGATTTCTTTACCCCTTCTCTTGCAAGCCTTGTACAGGACGCTGTCGGAGCTGTGAATGCGGCAGCTTTTGATCTCGGTGCAGCCTGCTCGGGCTTTGCTTATGCTGTTGATGCGGCAAAAAGATATCTTCAGACGGATGATGAGCTTAAATATGTGCTCGTTGTATCCTCCGAGGTGCTTTCACGCTTTGTCGATTATACCGACCGTGCGACCTGCGTTCTTTTCGGCGACGGTGCGGGCGCAGTCGTGATCGAGCGTTCGGACAAGCTTTTCACAAGCTTCATCGGCTCGGACGGAAGCGGCGCAAAGTTCCTTTATGCAAAGCATAACTACGACAGACATCCTTTCCGCACGACCGAATCGGATGATTACGGCGAGGATTTCACAAGCACGAACGAATTCCTTTTCCAGGACGGCAAGGAAGTTTATAAATTCGCAACCAAGGCTCTTCCCACCTCTGCTCAGAATGCGGCAGACAAGATCGGACTTGATGTGACGACTATCGACTGGTTCGTTCCTCATCAGGCAAACGTAAGGATCATCGAAACGGCTGCCAAGAACCTCGGCACATCTATGGACAAGTTCATTATCACTCTCGATCAGCACGGAAACACTTCAAGCGCATCCATTCCGACTGCATTTGACGAATCCGTTCGTTCGGGAAAGATCAAAAAGGGCGACAAGGTCTGCTTTGTAGGCTTCGGAGCAGGTCTTACAAGCGCAGCTGTAATATTTGAATATTGATCTTATACATATAATGTAGTATTTGGAAAGGCAGGATAACTATCTATGGCAAAAACAGCTATAATCACAGGCTCGGCAAGAGGCATCGGCGCGGCTATCGCACTTCGTCTTGCAAAGGACGGCTACAACATCGCTCTCAATGACATTAATGAGGGAATGTTTGAAAACAATGATATCATGGACAAGATCAAGGCTCTCGGCGTTGAATGTGAAAAGTATATCTGCGACGTTTCCAGCCATGAGCAGTGCGAAGCTATGGTAAAGGCAGTCAAGGAACGCTTCGGCACTATTGACTGTCTTGTAAACAATGCAGGCATCACAAGGGACGGACTTATGGCAAGAATGCCCGAGGAACAGTACGACCTTGTTATCGCAGTAAACCAGAAGAGCGTTTTCAATATGACAAAGTTCGCAGGAAACGTTATGATGCGCCAGAGATCGGGCAAGATCATCAACCTCGCATCCGTTGCAGGTCTTTACGGCAACCCGGGACAGATGAACTACTCTGCTTCAAAGGGCGCTATCATCTCAATGACCAAGACAGCTGCAAAGGAGCTCGGTTCAAGAGGAGTAAACGTAAACGCTGTTGCTCCCGGCTTCATCAAGACGCCTATGACGGACAAGCTCACCGAAGAGCAGCGCAACAAGATGCTCGAGCAGATCGCAATGAAGCGCTACGGCGAAGTCGAGGAGATCGCAGGCGTTGTTTCCTTCCTTGCATCGGATGATTCTTCCTACGTTACGGGTCAGGTCATCGAGATCTCGGGCGGACTTATGATGTAAGTTTCTTTTAAAAATCTTGAAAAAGGAGTGTTCAGATGAGAAGAGTTGTTATCACAGGAATGGGCACAGTAAACCCTCTCGGCAAAAACGTTGAGGAATACTGGGCAAATATTAAGGCTAACAAAAACGGTCTGTCATATATCGACCAGTTCGACGCAAGCGACTTTGAAGTAAAGGTCGTTGGCGCCGTAAAGGATTTTGACAGCTCAAAATATATAGATAAAAAAGAAGCAAAGAGAATGGACCGCTTCACACAGTTCGCTGTATGCTCCGCTATGGAAGCACTTGAAAACGCAGGCTCCGATCTTAAGGATCTCGATCCGTTCAGAGTAGGCGTTCTTGTCGGCGTTGGGATCGGCGGCCTCAACCTCACCGAAGAAGAGGTAACAAAGTTCAACGCAAAGCCCGACAAGGTATCCGTTTTCTTTATCCCTATGATGATCGGAAATATGGCTGCAGGTACAGTTTCGATGCGCACAGGCTTCAAGGGCGACAATTTCTGCACAACGACAGCTTGTTCCTCCGCTACGCACGCTATCGGCGAAGCCTTCCGAAAAATCAAGGACGGCTATCTTGACGCTGCTGTCTGCGGCGGTGCAGAGGCTTGCATCTCACGCTTTGCGCTTTCCGGCTTCAACAATATGCACGCTCTTTCAAGAGCAACGGAGCTTGACAAGGCTTCGACCCCGTTCGACCTCAACCGTCAGGGCTTCGTCCTCGGCGAAGGCTCGGGTATGCTCGTTCTTGAAGAGCTTGAACACGCAAAGGCAAGAGGTGCAAATATCATTGCCGAGATCGCAGGCTACGGTGCAACGGGCGACGCTTACCACATGACAAGTCCTTCTCCTACGGGCGAAGCTGCCGCTTATGCTATGCGCCATGCTTACGAAGAAGCAGGTCTTAAACCCGAAGAAGTAAACTATATCAATGCACACGGCACTTCCACAGGTCTTAACGATAAGTACGAAACTAACGCTATCAAGCTCGCTCTCGGCGAGGATGCTGCAAGAAAGACCGTTATCAACTCCACAAAGTCGATGACAGGACACCTTCTCGGCGCAGCAGGCGCAGTTGAAGCTATCGTTACCGCTCTTTCCATAAAGGAAGGCTTCGTTCACAGGACTATCGGCTTTACAACGCCCGACCCCGAATGTGACCTTGACTACGCAGTCGACGGAAACAGAAATGTTGACATCAAGGGCGCACTTTCCAATTCTCTCGGCTTCGGCGGACACAATGCAACTATCTGCCTGAAGAAATACACCGATTAAGGAGAAAAATGCAATGAGTGATAAAATTTATGACTTTGACCTTGAAACGATCGCAAAGCTTGCTGATATTGTCAAGGAAAAAGAGCTTGGAGAAATTACCGTATCGACCGGCGAAAAGAGCATAACCGTCAAGGGCAGGAAATGTCCTCCCCCTCCCCCGATGCCGCCGATGGGTATGCCCGTTCAGCATGATATGATGCCCGCAACGATGAACGCAGCCGCAGCAGGCGCAGTTCCTACCGTTGAAGCGCAGAATGCCGTATGCGGAAACGTTGTGAAGGCTCCTATCGTCGGAACCTTCTATGCCGCTGCAGACCCGAGCAAGCCTCCCTTCACGGAGGTCGGAAAGCACGTTAAAAAAGGCGATGTTCTTATGATAATCGAATCAATGAAGCTCATGAACGAGATCACAAGCGAATATGACGGCGTCGTAAAGCAGATACTTGTCAAGAACGGCGAGGCTGTTGACTACGATCAGCCTATTATGATAATTGAATAAGGCGGTTTGAATTATGGCTGTAATGAATAAAGAGCAGATAATGGAGATCATCCCCCACAGAGATCCCTTTATGCTCATCGACACTATCGAAGAGATCGAATACGGCAAAAGAGTCGTTGCCACAAAGTTTATGGCACCCGATTCGTTCTGGTTCAAGGGACATTTCCCCGAATACCCCGTTGTTCCGGGCGTTCTTATGCTTGAAATGTGCGCACAGGCAGGTGCTGTTGCGCTTCTCGGTCTTCCCGAAAACAAGGGCAAGATCGGCTTTTTCGGCGGTATAAAGGAAGCAAAGTTCCGCAGACAGGTCGTTCCGGGCGATACTCTCCGAATCGAAGTTGAGATCATCAAGGTAAAGGGTCCTGTCGGCGTAGGCAAATGCGTTGCTACAGTAAACGGCGAAAAGGCTGTTTCCGCCGAGATCTCCTTTGCTATAAAATAAGAGTAAATTTGATCCTTGAAAGGATTTTCGTTCTATGTTTAAAAAAGTTCTTATCGCCAACAGAGGTGAGATAGCTGTAAGAATAATCCGTGCCTGCCGTGAACTTGGAATCAGGACGGTAGCGGTATATTCGACAGCCGATAGATCGGCTCTCCACGCAAGGATAGCCGACGAAGCAGTCTGCATAGGTCCTGCGGCAACAAAGGACAGCTACCTTAACGAGAAGTCCATTTTTGCTGCCTGCGAGATCACGGGCGCAGACGCTATCCACCCAGGCTTCGGTTTTCTTTCGGAAAATGCGGCATTCGCGCGCAACTGCGGAAAATGCGGAATAAATTTTATAGGACCTTCGCCCGAGTCGATCGAAATGCTCGGCGATAAGGCTGCTGCAAAGAAGGCAATGAAGGCGGCAGGAGTGCCTGTTATACCCGGTTCGGACGGCGCAGTTCCCTCTCTCGAAGAAGCAAAGCGCCTTGCCGCAGAGGAAATAGGTTTTCCGCTCATGGTAAAGGCTTCCGCAGGCGGCGGCGGACGAGGAATACGTCTTGTTGAGCGCATGGAAGACCTTGAAAAGGCTATACTTACAGCAAAGCAGGAAGCGCTGAATTTCTTCGGCGATGACAGCATATATATGGAAAAGTTCATCATCGACCCGAAGCATATCGAGTTCCAGATACTTGCCGACAAGCACGGAAATGTCGTTCACCTCGGCGAACGTGACTGCTCGATGCAGAGAAGAAATCAGAAGGTCCTTGAAGAAACTCCGTCAACGATAATGACCCCAGAGCTGCGTGAAAGAATGGGCGCGGCTGCTGTTTCGGCAGCAAAGGTCTGCAAATACTTCAACGCAGGAACTATTGAATTCCTCGTTGACAAGAACGGCGATTTCTATTTTATGGAGATGAATACCAGAATTCAGGTGGAGCATCCTATAACCGAATCCATTACAGGCATTGACCTTGTAAAGGCACAGATGAAGATCGCCGCAGGCGAAGAGCTTCCCTTCAAACAGAGCGATATCGAGTTCAGAGGTCACTCTATCGAGTGCAGAATAAATGCCGAGTCCCCCGAACACGACTTCCGTCCCTGTCCGGGAAAGATCTCGTCGCTTTATACCCCGGGCGGCCCCGGAATACGTGTTGACAGCGCCGCATATCAGGGCTACACGATACCGCCTTACTATGACAGCATGATCGCAAAGCTTATCGTTCATGCTCCTACAAGAGAAGAGGCTATCGCAAAGATGAAATGGGCGCTCTCCGAATTCATCGTTGAGGGCGTTGATACGAATATAGACTTCCAGCTCGGACTTATCCGTGATCCCGGTTTTGAATCGGGAAAATATGATATCGGCTATCTCGGAAGAAAGATGAGCAAGTAACACGAAACGGGGGATCGGCTGTGGTGCAGAAGTGTCCGTTATGCGGCGGAATGATCGGGAACGGCGTTTGCCTTTCCTGCAATTATAAGATACCCGATGAAGATTCGATCGCTGCACCCTACAACTACGACCCCGAGGATTACGCACAGCAGGGATCATCCGTACAGAAAAATGCGGATGAAGAAAACGGTTCCTCCGATCGGGGAGAAATGGATACAATAGGCATCCCCTCTGCCGATAATGTGAGTGAGGTGCTTGCCCCGAAGCCCGAGTGGCAGAAAAACGCCGTAAAATACCGTCCCGAGCCGAAGAGTGATCGGGAGAATACTTTTCCGCCACCTGTCTATAACCGTTCCGCACCGTCTTTTGAACAGCCGGAGGAAGAACCGCAGAGTGCTTTTGACATTTTTGTTCAAGGCTTTGTTTATGAGGTAAAAAGGCATTGGTGGAAAGCTCTTCTGATACTTTTTGTGCCTGTATCGGCGATATTTATCGGAGCATTTTATCTTATCAACAGCGGCGGAGTACGAAGATACCGCTTTCAGCCGGTTGACCCTGCAAAATTTGATTTTAAAGCCTTTGGAATAGGGTTATTGTACTGTGCCATTGGTTTGGGTCTTATGATCGAGCAATGGGATCCTTTGGGACTGAATAAACTGATATTGTCGTTTTTTGGCAACTGATCGAAAACGAGGGGTGATCTTTTGGCACGTAATAAATGTCCTCTCTGCGGCGGCAGAATACTTAACGGAGAATGTGCAGGCTGCGGCTTCAGACTTCCCGATGAGGAAAAGCTTTCCGCCCCATATAATCTTGACCCCGAGGACGACCGCCCCGATATCTTTGAACCTGCGCCCGAAAAATACCGAATGCCCGAAGCTGACCCCGAAATGGCGCAGAAATACGGCGGCGCTGCTCCCGTAAAAGAAAAAAGCGAAGCGCAGGCGCCGAATATAAAGGTCGCTCCGACGCAGCCAAATTACCCTGCGCAAAATAATAATCAGGGCTGGCAGAACCCTTACGGCAGCTCCGCACAGCAGAATACACCTCAAAACAATCCGCAGCAGGGTTGGCAGAATCCCTACAACAATAATCCTACAAATAACTCTCCGCGCCGCGGAGTTTATCCAAAGTCGAAAAGAATAATGATGATCGGGCTTGTTATGCTGCTGATCATTTCGTTCGGCACACCGCTATTTGGATTTATAGGGATTGTATTGAGCAAGACTTTAGGCGAAAAGCTTGGCGAAGCGGAAAGTAAGCTTTTTCGGGTTGCGTTTACAGTGTCATTATTGGTATCGGTCTTGTTCCGCGGATGACAGATTCCCCCCAAAAAGAAAAATAACGCATTCAGACGTTTGATATAAACAGCGAACTCAAATATTTTCCGTAAAAGGAGTGTATACAGAAAGTGCTTGAAGATTTACTTGATGTTGTAAAGTTAAGATTCAATGTCAATACAGCGGCAGAAAACGATAAAGAGGACGAAAAGGGCAATAAAGCGGAGAATACGGTCGAAATACCGAAGGATCTCGCTTTTAAATGTCCTCGCTGCCTTAATATGATAATGACAGACGAGCTTGTGAAGAACCTTAAGGTCTGCCCCGAGTGCGGCTATCATTCGAGGATATCGTCCGAGGAAAGACTTAATCTTACCGTTGACAAGGGAAGCTTTATCGAATTTGACAAGGATATGGTGAGCAAAAATCCTATCGACTTCCCCGGCTATGATACAAAGCAGGCGGAACTTCGTGAAAAAACAGGTCTGCGTGACGCTGTTATCACGGGCGAATGTAAGATAAGAGGTATCCGCTGCGTTATCGGCATAATGGATTCACGCTATATGATGGCTTCAATGGGAAGCGTTGTAGGCGAAAAGATCACAAGAGCGTTTGAATACGGCGCAGAGCATAAGCTCCCCGTTATAATGTTCACAGCTTCGGGCGGCGCGCGTATGCAGGAGGGCATAGTTTCCCTTATGCAGATGGCTAAAACGAGCGGCGCAGTAGGAAAGCTTTCCGAGGCAGGTCAGCTTTACATCGCTGTTATGACCGACCCGACTACGGGCGGCGTTACGGCGTCATTCGCATCGCTCGGAGATATCATCATTGCCGAGCCGAAGGTCGTTATCGGCTTTGCGGGAAGAAGAGTTATCGAGGGCACGATAAAGCAGCGGCTTCCCGATGACTTCCAGACCTCGGAATTCATGCTTGAACACGGCTTTGTTGACCTTATTGCGGAAAGAAAGACCATGCGCAGAACGCTTGCGCACATACTAAAGCTTAACGGCTATAAGCCTGCGGAGGAAGTGTAAAATGGAAATGAACAATAAGCTTACGCCTCCCGAAAAACTTGATCTTATAAGAGATAAGGACAGACCGACCGTCCGTGACTATATCCCGATGATATTCGATGAATTCATCGAGCTTCACGGCGACCGTCTTTACGGCGATGACAGGGCGATAATCGGCGGATTGGCTTCGATAAAGGACATTGCCGTTACGGTGATCGCCGAAGTCAAGGGAAGGAATCTTGCCGAAAATAAGGAATCGAACTTTGCGATGCCGCATCCCGAGGGCTACCGAAAGGCTCTCCGACTTGCAAAGCAGGCAGAAAAATTCCATCGTCCCGTTATATGCTTCATCGACACTCCGGGAGCATTCTGCGGAGTTGAAGCGGAGAACCGAGGTCAGGGTGAGGCTATCGCAAGGAATATAATGGAATTTATGTCGCTCAAAACACCCGTCATCTCTATCGTTCTCGGTGAGGGCGGAAGCGGCGGCGCACTTGCGCTCGGCGTTTGCGACAGACTTGCGGTGCTGGAGAACTCGATCTATTCGGTAATTTCACCAAGAGGGTTTGCGTCCATACTCTGGAAGGACGGCGGAAGAGAGCGCGAAGCCGCTTCAATAATGAAAATAACGGCGGAAGATATGCTCGAACTCGGCGTTGCGGAGGAGATAATTAATGAGCCGATAGGCGGCGCACAGAACGATCCGAAGGAAACTGCCGAAAATATCTCGGAATTTTTGTTAAAAACGCTGAAAGAAAAAATGGCAATAGATATTGACGTTTTGCTAAATGAACGATATACTAAATTTAGAAAAATCGGTGAGTTTGAGGAGCTCTGATTTTTCGGGAAAGATATAAACGGACAGTTCGGGGTAATGCCGCGGCAAAGTCCTTTATATATGGGTTCTTTTTAAGCGGTGCCGATATCGGTGCAAAGCTTGGAGAGCCGTTTGCGGCAAAGCTCATGCAATGCTGTCATCGCTTTGAAAGCGAAACTATAAATTTTTATGGAGGAAAACAAAATGGTATTTGATAAGGTAAAGGAACTGATCGTAGAACAGCTCGACGTTGATGAGGATAACGTTACATCCGGCGCAAGCATCCAGGATGACCTCGGCGCAGACTCCCTCGACGTTGTTGATCTCGTTATGAGCCTTGAAGAAGAATTCGACATCGAGATCCCTGATGACGCTGTTGAGAATATCAAGACAGTCGGCGATATCGTTAAGTATATCGAAGACAATCAGTAATCAAAGACAGATCAAAATCGAAACAAGTAAAAGTGTATAACCTTTATTGGGTTATACACTTTTGTTTTGCTAAAATGACTAAAATGCAAATAAAAATTGGTATAAATGTATATTGAAAAAATACAAAAAATGTTTTATAATTAATAGGAATAGAATTCTTTCCTTAAATTTATGAGGGAAGCTTTGAATAAATTTTCGGGTCAGGAGGACTGTATCGGGCAGAATGCGCCGGTGCAACGTATTGAATGATAAATAAATGGGGACAAAACCGAATATATGCTTTAACTGTGTGCGGAGCTGTGCTGTCGCTTCTGTCGGCTGTCGTTTTGGTATGTGTTGCCGCAGCGAAGCTTGATATCCGTATAGTTTATGCGGCTGCTGCGCTCGGATTGCTCGGAGCCTTGCTTGGCATCTGCGCTGCGAGTGCATATAAAAAGGCAGGCAAGATTGCTGAATCAGAGCTTGAGATGTTAAGGGATACTGCCTTTATCAGCTTCGACAAGGCTTCGGAAAAGGCTTCGGTGAGCGGTGCTTTCGCTGATCTGACCGGTATAGAAACAGGCTCAAAGATCATCGGCAAAGAAAAGTACAGCGATGTGATGAGAGAGATATGCTCGGGACGCTATCCTGCCGAAAATAATATTTATATGTCTGCGGTCGCTGACAAGTGGATAAGAGTCAAGACAAGCTCGTCGGACGACTTTGAATTCACCGAAATAAGCGATGTGACCGACTATGTTGTTGCCAAAAACACGATAAACAGCCTGCGCAACTTCGATGCGTCATCCGGACTTATGACAAAGGAAACCTTTATGGGCAAGCTTGTCGAAACGGCGGCCGGAATTTCGGGTATGTACGGACTTATACATATCACGATAAGCGGCGTTGACCAGTTTTCATCCTTTGCAGGACTTCACAATTCGGACGAAATGTTCTCAAAGGCTGCGGCTATTGTAAAAAGATACGAAAATCCGCATAATATCTTCGCAGGACGTGCTTCTGTAAACGATTTTAGTGTGCTTATCACAGAAACATACGAAGACGGCTGCAAAAAGCTTGCCGGAAAGATAACGACCGAAATAAAGGAAATGATCGCCGATTATCCCGGAAACGGAAGCATCGCAAAGGTCTACTGCGGTTATGCTCTTGCATCGGGAAGCTGTGATGTTTCGGCACTTGTTGCACAGGCTGACTTTGCGGCGTTCGATGCCGAAGACAGAAGAGCACAGCAGCCCGTTATCTTCAATGCGGACAACTATTCGCTCAAAGCGCAGGAGTTCCGCAGAAATCAGGTATTTGAAACCATAATTGGCGAAGACTGCATCGACTATCACTTCCAGCCGATCGTTAACGCTCATACGGGTGAGATCTACGGCTATGAGGCGCTCATGCGTCCGCAGTCTGTTGACGGGATCAAGCTTTCACCTCTCGATGTGCTCGATATCGCAAAGCAGATGGATATGCTTTACAGCGTTGAGCATATAACATTCTGGAAAACGTTAAAGATACTTTCGGAAAATCAGGATTTCTTCCACAACAGAAAGCTTTTCATAAACTGTATCCCGAATGCGCTGCTGAGCGATGAGGAATACAATGATCTTTCAGACAAGTACGGAATGCTCTTCGATAAGCTCGTTGTTGAAGTTACAGAGGAAAATCCTGTTTTTGAAAGTGCTGTAAATGTTATCAACAAGCGCTACCGTGAAAAGAATGCGCAGATCGCTCTCGATGACTACGGCACAGGCTATTCGAACGATTCCACTCTGCTTGCGGTAAAACCAAGCTGTATCAAGATCGACCGTTCGATAATGTCCGGTATCGACAAAAATCCGCAGAAGCAGCATCTTGTTGCGAATATGATAAATTTTGCTGCGCAGCATGAAATAATGGTTCTCGGTGAAGGTATCGAAACCTTTGAAGAGCTTGAAACTGCTATCGCACTCGGCGTTGACCTTGTACAGGGATATGTCGTATGCCGTCCGACAGCGGTATTGATGCTCGAGATCCCGTCCGAGATAAAGAACCGCATTATCTCCTTCAATATCAAGCACCGCGGAAAGGTCAGCAAGACCTACTATATCAAGGAACAGGAAACTGCCGATATCGTTGAGCTCAGCCTTGCGGGCTTCAATGAGATCTGTATACAGTGCGACTCCGCAAAGCTTGTCGGAAACACTGATGTTCAGGTCGAAATGAAGATCATGATCGAGGAAAAGCGTTCAAGTGCAAGAGTTGTTTTCGAGAATATCAATATTATATGCAACGAGGATAACGGCTGCGCTGTTGTTCTTATGTGTGATACCAAGGCAAATATCGAGCTTGTGGGAAGAAACTGCATCCGCAACGGCGGTATAAGAGTTCCCGACGGAACAGAGATATTCTTCGGCGGCGAAGGAGGCCTTGAGATAAACAACACAAAGGTATATTCGTTCGGCATCGGCGGCAACTATATGCAGCGCTACGGCAGGATACTTTTCGGCGGCGAAAACAATATCAAGATCAGCTGCTCGGGCGACAGCGTAGTCGGCATCGGCGGTGCAGAGGGTCTTCCCGACTCGACGATAACCGCAAACAGCGGCGATATTGCGCTTTCGGTCGATGGAAAGAATATCGTTGCGATAGGCTCATACAACGGAAGCTCGTCCATCAAGCTCAATGAGTGCGATATCAGGGTCGATATGGGCGGCGACGATGTTACTGCAATAGGCTCTCGTATGGGCAGAACCGTTATCGACAGCCTTGCAAATCTCAGTATAAACATCTCCGGCAACAACTGCTGCGGTATCGGCGTTCTCCGGAAGGGTGAGGGCTCGATCATCATCAACGGCAGCAAGACCGACATCCTCGTTCGAGGAAAGGATATTGTCGGCATCGGAACGGTCAATGGCAATGTTGAATCCGTTATCAATGCCGGCGTTGTCAATATCCGCTGCGAAGGAAACAACGCAACCTGCATCGGCGATATCGAGGGCAAGGGCGCTATCCGCCTGAGAGGAGCTTCGATCACTGCCATCGCAAAGGCTTCGGTGGAAAATCCTATCGGTTCAAAGGACGGAAGGATCTACGTCACGAGCGGAAGCATCGAAACAAGCGATGTAGAGCCGCTTGAATGTTACTCGCTCGCAGGAGAAAAGCTTGTCCGCAAGGTTATCGACGGAACAACGGATTTCAGAAAAACTGTCCGCAGCGGCGGTGATTCCTATATCTATATTGCGAACAAGACGGGCGAAGAAACGATGAACATCTACCTTCCTGCTTCGGAAGCATAATAATATTGATTATACAAGCTGTAATTTCTCGCTAAAACTTTGCATATTGTTATGCAAAGAGGAAATACAGCTTGTTTTCTTGCTTTTATGCTAATAACCATTTATCCATAGGTATTAGTATTAGTTCACACAAATGGACAAAAAGTGTTTTTTCTGAACAGTGCGTATATGTCAAAACGCAGAAAATGTTAAATTTCTTCAAACCTATTGACAAAAAGGCTGAAATAGTGTATAATATGTAAAGTAATTTTGCTTTACATCTGATGATCGGGGGAATGAACGTGAGCGGAGATAAGAATTTACAGT
Source organism: Oscillospiraceae bacterium (assembly GCA_051891935.1). GTDB lineage: Bacteria > Bacillota > Clostridia > Oscillospirales > Ruminococcaceae > UMGS363. Next base: position 16,203 of record JBJFFR010000160.1, on the reverse strand, counting down.
TTTCGGTGCTGCTTGATTATTATGCGGATATGCTCACGGATAAACAGCGTGACGTTATAGACCTCTATTATAACGAGGATCTGTCACTCTCCGAGATCGCAGAGCATGAAAACATTACAAGGCAGGGCGTTCGCGACAGCATCAAGCGCGGTGAACAGACAATGCTTGAGCTTGAGGATAAATTCCACCTTGCACAGCGCTCGCAGAAATATTATGAGATAATAACCGAAGTCGGTCAGCTTGCCGCAGACATAAAGGAAGAATGTCTGCACTGGACCGCTCCGAAAGCTATAACCAAACGTGCTGAATATCTTGTTCAGCTTGCAGAGGATAACAAAGACCTGTTTTGACCCGAAAGGAGTGTTTATATGGCGTTTGAAGGCTTGTCCGAAAAACTCAGCAGCGTTTTTAAGCGCCTGAAGGGACGAGGAAAGCTTACCGAGGCCGATGTTAAGGAAGCAATGCGTGAAGTCCGTCTTGCACTGCTTGAAGCTGACGTAAACTATAAGGTCGTTAAAGACTTCGTCGCAAAGGTGACGGAGCGTGCTGTCGGTGAAGATGTGCTGCAGAGCCTTACTCCCGGCCAGCAGGTGATAAAGATAGTAAATGACGAGCTTGTTGCTCTTATGGGCGACGGCACGGCAAGAATAGAATTTCCCTCGAGGCCGCCGTGCGTAATTATGATGTGCGGTCTTCAGGGTTCGGGTAAAACTACCCATGCGGCAAAGCTTGCGAAGTATTTCAAGGATATGGGCAAGCGTCCGCTGCTCGTTGCCTGCGACGTTTACCGTCCTGCGGCTATCGATCAGCTCGGCGTTGTCGGCAAAAAGGCTGATGTAAAGGTCTTTGAAATGGGTCAGATAAACCCCGTAACGATCGCAAAGGAAGCGGTCAGCCACGCAAAGGATCACGGAAACGATGTTGTTATCCTTGATACCGCGGGCAGACTTCATATAGACGAAGCTCTTATGAATGAGCTTAAAGCAATAAAGGCCGAAACCTCGCCGAATGAGATAATGCTCGTTGTCGATGCGATGACAGGTCAGGATGCGGTCAATGTTGCGAAAGCGTTCGATGATGCGCTCGGCATCGACAGCGTTCTTATGTCGAAGCTTGACTCCGATACAAGAGGCGGTGCGGCACTTTCCGTACTTGCCGTAACAGGCAAGCCGATAAAGTTCGTCGGAACGGGTGAAAAGCTCGGCGATTTTGAGCCCTTCCACCCCGACAGAATGGCTTCCCGTATCCTCGGTATGGGCGATATGCTCACACTTATCGAGAGAGCGCAGTCTACCTTTGACGAGGAAAACACCCAGAAGCTGGCTGAAAGGATCAAGGAGAATTCGTTCGATATGAACGACCTTCTCGATCAGATGAAGCAGATCCAGAAAATGGGTCCTATCAAGCAGATACTCGGTATGCTCCCCGGCGTCGGCAACAAGCTCGACGATGTTGACGTTGACGACGGTCAGGTAAGGCGCATTGAGGCTATTATCCTTTCAATGACTCCTGCGGAAAGAGCAAAGCCGTCTATCATAACTCCGCCGAGAAAACGCAGGATCGCGGCAGGAAGCGGAAATACAGTTGCCGATGTCAACAGACTCTTGAAGCAGTTTGAAGAGATGCAGAAGATGATGAAGCAGCTCGGCATTATGGGAAAGAATGGAAAAGGAAAGAAAAACAAGTTCCGTGTTCCTATGGGAATGATGGGAATGGGCGGAATGCCGCCGATGAAGTGATCCTGAATGGATATTTTCTATTTTATACTGTTTGCGGTAATGGGGATATTCTGCATTGCGGCAGCGGTCATGGACTGGAAATTTTTTATCGGCTACTGGGCTGACCGGAATGTCAGGACGGGAAACCGGCGCAAAAGCAGAAATGCTGTACGGCTTCGCATAGGGGCTGTGGGTGTGTTGCTTACGGTGTTCGGATTTGCTGTTCTGTTCGGATGGCTTTGAATTAAGGAATTATGAGTTGAGGTTGGTTTATGATAATGTTTGCATTCGATATGCTCGTTGTGCTTTGCATCTTCTTTGCAGCAGAGCCTTCGATATATCTTGCGAAGTGCAGACGGGAAAAAGAGAATGGGAACGATGCCGCAAGCGGAGAATCAAAGGCAAAGACCGCTGTAAAGGTATCCTATCTGTTTTCCGTCGTTTCGGCTGTCGCTGCGGCAGCGGTTTATTACGGTTTCAATGCAGAGATGCTTTGAGATATTAGAATTATTTAAAACACTATTGGAGGTGAATATAAATGGCAGTTAAAATCAGACTCAGAAGAATGGGCGCAAAGAAGGCTCCTTTCTACAGAATCGTTGTTGCTGATTCCAGATATCCCAGAAACGGCAGATTCATCGAGGAGATCGGTTACTACGATTCCACAAAGGAACCTGCAGTTTTCAGTGTTGACGCTGAAAAGGCAAAGAAATGGATCGCAAACGGCGCACAGCCCACAGAGGTTGTTAAGAAGCTTTTCGACAAGAATAACGTTAAGTAATTTTTGAAGTTTTGCTTTGCTGTTTTACATCGTGCGGACGCTGGGGCGGATGCCTCTGGCGTTCTTCCGCAGGTGGATTTGGAATGAACCGTTTGCTCCGAAAATAATATGAATGGAGTTTTTATATATGAAAGATTTGCTTTTAGCTATCGTCAGCGGACTTGTTGAAGATAAGGACGCTGTTCAGATCGATGTTGACGAGCCTAACGAGGAAGGCGTGATCGTTTATCATCTCCACGTTGCAAGAGAGGATATGGGACGCGTTATCGGCAAGCAGGGCAGGATCGCAAAGGCTATCCGTACCGTTATGCGTGCAGGCGCAGGCAGACAGAACCAGAAGATAATGGTTGAGATCGACTGATATTGCGAACAATAAACGCTAAAGGATATTGTGAAAACTCACGATATCCTTTTTTTACAGTTTTCGATAGGAGAAAATGCTATGAAACAATTTCTTGAAATAGGCAAGATCGTAGCCGTTCAGGGTCTTAAAGGAGAAGTGCGTGTCGAAGCGTGGTGCGATTCGAGGGAATTTCTCTGCGAGTTTGACACTCTCTACTTTGACAAGGGGAAAACGCCCGTTGAGATTGAAAGAGCGCATCCTCACAAAAACATCGTCCTTATGAAGATAAAGGGCGTTGATACCGTTGAACAGGCGCAGGAAATGCGCAACAAGATACTTTATATGGACAGAAACGAGGTCGAGCTTGAAGAGGGCTGCTACTTTGTTCAGGATCTTATCGGACTTGAGGTCTTCGACAACGATGACGGCACCGATTACGGCAAGATCTGCGACATCACTCAGACGGGTGCGAACGATGTTTACCATATCAAGGACGCAGACGGTAGGATAAGGCTTATCCCTGCTATACCAGATGTTGTAATTGAAACGAATATTCCCGAGGGTAAAATGCTTATCCACAAGCTGGAGGGACTTTTCGATGAGGATTGACGTTGCGACGCTTTTTCCCGAAATGTGCGAGAACGTCCTCTCTGAGAGCATCATCGGAAGAGCCAGAAAAGCCGGAAAGATCGAGGTCTGCTGCCACCAGATACGCGACTACACGCTCGACAAGCACCGAAGGGTCGATGATACTCCCTACGGCGGCGGAATGGGAATGGTGATGCAGGCTGACCCTATCTACCGATGCTACAATGCCGTTGCGGAAATGGCGGAGGAAAAGCCGTATGTCATCTATATGTCGCCGAAGGGCGGCGTTTTCACGCAGAAAAAAGCGATAGAGCTGTCGAAAATGCCGAGGCTGTTCGTGCTTTGCGGACATTATGAGGGCGTTGACCAGCGTGTTCTTGACAGGATCGTTGATGAGGATATCTCGATCGGCGATTACGTTCTTACGGGCGGCGAGCTTCCTGCGCTGGTGATGATAGACGCTGTGGCGAGGATGTGCCCCGGGGTGCTTTCTTCGGAGGAGTGCTTTACCGACGAGAGTCACTTTGCAGGTCTGCTCGAATATCCGCATTATACAAAGCCCGAGGTGTGGGAAGGCGAGGCTGTTCCGCCCGTTCTGCTGACGGGACATCACAAAAATATTGCAGAATACCGTCACAAAATGTCTGTCGAAATAACCAAACAAAGACGACCCGATATGTATGCAAAATATGAACAAAATATAGATATGAACAAAAAGAAGCGATAAGTCATATAATTTATTGACAAGCTTTTGACGATTTAACTATAATTCTCTGTGGAATTTTGTTCATTGGTGATAAGATTAGTAATTATGAACAAACCGAGCGCGGCATAATCTGCACAGTTAATCAAAATAGCAGAATTTTCGCCCAAACTCCAGATTTATGACAAATTGCCGTTGACTATTGCTGATTTCGGGGTTATAATATAAACAATAAAAAGAAAAGGCGGTTTAACATAAATATATGATCGCCCCGGCTTTTTTGATATATAAAAGCTTTAAGAAATGAGTAAGGAGAGAGAATTATGTACGTTAAAGATGTAATTGTTCAGAATCAGGTTGGTCTTCACGCTCGTCCCGCAACATTCTTCATTCAGAAGGCAAACGAATTCAAGTCCTCTATCTGGATCGAAAAGGAAGAAAGAAGAGTAAATGCAAAATCTCTTCTCGGCATTCTTTCCCTCGGCATCGTAGGCGGCACACAGATCAGAGTTATCGCTGACGGCGCTGACGAAGAAGCAGCTGTTGACGGACTTGTTGAGCTCGTTGAAAGCGGTTTTGCTGAGGAAACAAGATAAATTCTCTATACATTTTAAGCCGTTGGAAGCTTTTCCGACGGCTTTTTTGTATATTTACGAAAATCATAGATGGATTTTAGATGTATTATCTAAATTTTTTATTAAAAACGATAGGAATTAATAAATTGTTCACACAAATTTGCACAAAATGTGATAGAATATACTCTGTAATATATTTAATGGAGAAAATGTCATTGTTTTTTGGTGACTTTTGATTAAAGCTGTAAAGCTTGCAGCAGAATATTGTGTCTGCTTATGTTCGGGCAGATGTGATTTTATGTTAAATCCGTGATTATTCGGTATGAAAGGATGTCAAGGCTATGTCAAACAGATTGTTCCAGGGACTTATTCACCAGATGAGAGATACAATGGACTGTACTATCGGTGTTGTTGATTCGACTGCCGCTATTGTTGCCTGCAGCGATCTTTCCAAGATCGGTACAACAAATGAGTTCGTTTCCCTCGATTTGAGTGATTCTCACGACATTTTTGTGAGAGATGGCTATACATACAAGCCATTCGGTTCGCATATAAAGCCCGACTATGCTGTTTTTGTTGAGGGAACCGATGATAATGCTGCAAAATATGCAAGCATTATGGCTATCACCCTTTCTTCCATCAAGCAGTATTATGATGAAAAGTATGACCGCAGCAACTTCATCAAGAATGTTGTTCTCGACAATATCCTTCCCGGCGATATCGTTGTAAAGGCAAGAGAGCTTCACTTCAACAGCGATGTAAGCCGTGTGGTTCTTCTTATCAGGATCATTTCCTCGAACGATGTTTCCGCATTCGATATCATCCAGAACCTCTTCCCCGACAAGACAAAGGATTTCGTTCTCAACATTACCGAATCGGATATCATTCTTGTCAAGGAAGTAAAGAGCAACGTTGAATCGAAGGATCTTGAAAAGCTTGCTCGTTCTATTTCCGATACTCTTTCAAGCGAATTCTACACAAGAGTAAATGTCGGCATCGGTACTGTTGTTGTCGGCATAAAGGATCTTGCACGTTCGTTCAAGGAAGCACAGATCGCACTTGAAGTCGGAAAGGTATTTGACACGGATAAGTCTATCGTTTCCTACGATAATCTCGGAATCGCAAGACTTATCTATCATCTCCCGACAACGCTCTGCGAAACCTTCCTTCAGGAGGTTTTCAAGAAGGGCTCGATCGAATCGCTCGATCACGAAACGCTCTTCACTATCCAGCGTTTCTTTGAGAACAATCTGAACGTTTCCGAAACCTCGAGAAAGCTCTTTGTTCACAGAAACACACTTGTTTACAGACTTGAAAAGATAAAGAAGCTCACAGGACTTGACCTCAGAGAATTCGACCACGCTATCGTATTCAAGATCGCACTTATGGTAAAGAAGTATCTTTCGGCAAACCCTGTTAAATTCTAAAAATTGGATCGGTCGATCGATCCTTAATTAAACAAAAAATAGGGGCAGGAATAATTCTGCCCTTTTCTGTTCTTATGTTAAAGATGTTAAAGAAAAATTGATTGGCGGTGCAAATCATTGGTTGAACTTCGAAATGTATCTGTTACATATTCAAACGGCGTTGACGCTCTGAATGATGTCAACATTAAAATAAAGGACGGCGAATTCGTGTTCGTTGTCGGCAAATCCGGCGCAGGAAAAAGTACGTTCATAAGGCTCCTTCTCAAAGAGATCGAACCGACCAAGGGCAGGCTGCAGGTGAATGGCTTTAACCTTACAAAAATGAAAAAGAGGAACGCTTACAGGCTCAGGAGAACTATCGGCTGCGTTTTTCAGGACTTCAAGCTTATCGAAAGCATGACCGTTTATGACAACGTTGCATTCGTGCTGCGCTGCATCAATGCTTCCAACAAATACATCCGAAACAGAGTGCCTTACGTTATTGATCTTGTCGGGCTTAAAGACAAGGCTTACTGCAAGCCGAGCGAGCTTTCGGGCGGTGAAAAGCAGAGAGCGGCGATAGCAAGAGCGCTTGTGAACGATCCGCAGCTCATAATTGCGGACGAGCCGACGGGCAACCTTGACCCTGCGCTCAAGCACGACATAGTTGAGCTTTTGCAGGCTATCAACGATTGCGGAACGACAGTTATAATGGTAACTCACGAGCATGAGATCGTGCAGGAATTCGGCGGAAGGATCATTTCCATGCAGGATGGCCGTGTTGTTTTTGATGATGTTATCAAGTCGAATTATGAACTTGTTTAATTGTCCGAAGGAGAAAAAATAAATGAAGTTTAGTGGTTTAAGCTACCTGTTCGGTCAGGGTATAAAAAACATCTGGACAAACCGTATAATGTCGGTGGCAAGCTTCTGCATACTTATGGTATCGCTGCTGCTTGTCGGTTTTTCGACGCTTTTTATAGTCAATGTAAACTCTATCATCGGCGGCATCGAAAACAAGAACGAGGTCATCATCTTTCTCAATGATGATATAAGCGAAGAAGATATAAACGCTATGGGAAACAGGCTCCGTGCGATAAACAATATCAGCGATGTTGTTTTCTATTCAAAGGACGAAGCTTTCGCAAAAATGAAGTCGGAAATGGCCGATTCCGAGGAGCTTTTCCAGTATGTCGGCGAGGAGAGCCCTCTCCCCGATTCATACAGGGTAAAGGTTGCGGATATCGAAAAAATGAGCAGCACGCTTATGGAAATAAACCGTCTTGACGGCATTTACACCGTCAAAGCGCCTAACGATTTTGTAAATGTACTTACCGAATTGAAGCGTTTTATCTCGATCATCTCAATAACCGTTCTTGCGGCGCTCGTTATCGTAAGTCTTGTAATGATCTCCAACGCTTCAAGGGCAAGCGTTGAGATGAGAAAGCGTGAGATCGAGATAATGAAGTATGTCGGCGCAACAAATGCGTTCGTAAAAACCCCTTTCTTCGTTGAGGGTATGGTGATCGGCATATTTGCAGGCGCAGTTGCATCCGTTATCACGCTCGCAGGTTATTCAAAGGTAATGGAAATGATAATCAGCCAGCAGACGCTCTGGTCGGCTGTCGGCGCAAGCGGCTTTACCCCGACAAGCAGCGTTGCTGTCAAGATCGTTATCGGCTATATTGCTGCAGGTACGGTCGTCAGCGCTGTCGGAACCGTTATGAGCACAAAGAAATACGTCAAAGTATAACCCTACACGCATCGGGAAGGAGGACTTTCCTATGAACAGAAATCAACTGGCAAAGAAAATTGTTTCATTCGCCGCAGCTTTATGTATGACGTTCGGAATTATGTCCAATACGGCTGTGGATCTTTTTGCGGACACGCAGTCCGACCTTGAGGCTCGTCAGGCGGAGCTTGCACAGCAGCGCAAGGAGGTCGAAAAGGATCTCGCAAAATATAAGGGCGAAGCGCAGGAAACAGAGGAATATCTTGCCGAATACGATAAAAAAATGAAGATCCAGGAGGATCAGATCGCCAATATCGACGATCAGATAAAGAACTATCAGGACAAGCTTGACGAGCTTTCCATCGATATAGAAGAGCATCAGGCAGAGGTCGATGAGGGTGTTGAGCAGTTCCGTAAGCGCCTTCGCAGTATCTATATCTCGGGCAACGACAGCTATGCTTCGCTGCTTGTAGGTGCGACCGATTTTTACGGCATACTTGCAAGGCTTGAATTTGCCGAAAGAATTTCCAAGCACGACAACGATATGATCGAGGACTTAAAGTCGAAGATAACCGTTCTTGAAAACGACAAAGCCGATTATGAGGAAAAGCTTGCAAAGCAGGAAGCACTCAAAGCAAAGGAAGAAGAATACTATGCAGAGCTTTCCGATACATATAATAATCACGCCGAAACAAAGGCTATGCAGGACGCAATGTTAAAGGACTACATGGAGCGTTTTGACGAGATCGTTGCAGATCAGCAGAAGGTAGAAGAAGAGCTTCAGGCGGAGATTCGCCGCAAGCAGGAGGAAGCCGAGCGCAGACGTAAAGAGGAAGAGGAACGCCGCCGCAAGGAAGAGGAAGAACGCAAAAAGCAGGCGGAGGCAAACGGTGAGACCTACACCGAGCAGGATGTGAGCACCTTTACGTCATACAGCGAAACAGGCTTTATATGGCCTGCGCCGACGGTGCGCAACATTTCCCCTACCGATAATTACGGCGAAAGATATCTGCAGGAAGAGGGACGCTACGACTTCCATAAGGGTATGGACATCACAAAGCCGGGCTGCTACGGTGAGCCTATCGTGGCTTCGGCTGCAGGTGAGGTACTCATCGCAGGCGATACGGGCAACGGCTACGGCAAGCATGTTGTTATTGACCACGGCAACTCCATTTCAACGCTTTACGGTCATTGCTCCAGCCTTGCTGTAAAGGTCGGAGATATTGTTGAGCAGGGACAGGTCATAGGATATATCGGTTCAACCGGATATGCTTACGGCAACCATCTGCACTTTGAGGTGCGTATAAACGGTCAGCATACCGACCCGAATGCTTATGTTAACATAAACAATTAAGGTGAAGACGATGAACAGGAAGATTTCTCTCGGTGCTGCGATAGGCATTATGGCGCTTATCGCTGCCGCAACGTTCATAATTACATATAATTACTCGATGAAGGTATTCAATGCGACCGTTAAAAATGTTTCGGAAAAGGAAGAAAGCTACGCAAAGCTGTCCGAAATGGACAAATACGTTCGCGGAAATTACCTCGGTGAGATCGATGAGCAGCTTCTGACCGACAGCATCATGAACGGCTATGTTCAGGGCATCGGCGACCGGTATTCCGTTTACTGCACGGCTGAACAGTATGCGGAGATCCTCCAGAGTGACACAGGCGTTACAGTTGGTCTTGGTTTTAACTGGGAGCGTGAGGAAAGCGGCTATATAAAGGTTTCTCTCGTAAGGGACGGCTCCCCTGCTTCAAGCGCAGGAGTCAAGGCAGGCGATATAATTACGGCGGTCAACAACACCGATGTCATCGCATACGAAAACGGCTACGAGGAAGCTTCGGGTCTGCTTTCCTGCAGCGAAGGCACAAAGGTAAAGCTTCATATAAAGAGAGTCGGCGAAGACGGACTTTCCGACTTTTTCTCGGTTGATCTGACATCCGCCAAGACGGAGATAGTTTCCGTTACAAGCTCGCTTATCGAGAATGTAGGATATATAAAGATCTCGGCATTTAACGAAAAAACAGCAGCACAGCTTCGCAATGCGCTTGCGAACGTTATTGAAAACGGTGCAGAATCACTTGTTTTTGACCTTCGCGGCAACAGCAGCGACCTTATAAGCGCACTCGGCGACAGTCTTGACTGCATCATCGGCGACTGCGATGTTGTAAAGGCGAAATATTCCGACCGTGAAGAATACGTTGTTCGCACGACCGAGGCTGAGAAGATCGTTATGCCAATGGCTGTTATAGTTAATTCGGGCACGGCTTCCTGCGGTGAATTGTTTGCTCTTGCGCTGCGTGATGAATCCAATGCGCAGCTTGTCGGCACTTTAACAGCAGGAAAAGGGATCATGCAGGATACGCACAAGCTTTCGGGCGGCGCTGCGGTAAAGCTCACCGTTGCAACGGTTGAAACGAAAAACAGCGGAAATTTCAACGGAACTGGCGTAAAGCCTAACTTTGAAGTTGCGCTTCCGTCCGATGTTGAGCTCGGTTCGCTCACAGAGGAAGACAGACTTTCTCTCGATACGCAGCTGATAAAGGCGATCGAGGTAGTTCAGACAATTTTATGATTTTTCTTAAAAATTTTTAAGGCAGGACATACGACAGATGGGACTTTTCAAAAAAAGCTCTCCCTTTAAGGCTTCCGCCGCTGTTCTGGCGGATCACGGTTTTACCGATGAATATATCGAAGCGCTGAAAAAGGATATCGAACCGCTCAAAAAGCCGAAGGATATCGCAAAGGGTCAAAGCTACCTTATCAATGCGCTGATAATAACGGGCAGACTTGAAGAGGGCTGCTCGATCTACCGAAAATACAGCGAAGAGGGCGTTTTTGACAAGCTCGACAGGATGCTCTATCCGAATCTTCTGCACAATGTCATTTTCGCATATTTTATACGGAACAAATTCAAGGAAGCCGACAGCATTTATAAGGAAAAGAACGAGGTCGTTCTCCACGATACCTCCGACACGATGAAAAGAAGCCTTGCGATACATGAATGTATAAACGGACGGTATGAGAATGCGGTCACGGTGCTTGCAAAGCTGCTTGATTCCGAATGCAGGTTCATTGATCTTTGCATTGTAAAGACCGTGCTGAAGCTTGATATGTTCAGCCGTGCGGAGGAGCTTTCGGCGAATTTCAGCGTTTATAAGGGCAAAAATGAGCTTGAAGCCGAGGCACAAAAGCTCAAAAAGAAGATCTTTGAAGGACTTTCGCCAAAGGAGAAGGTCAGAGCGGTAAAAACACAAAAAGGAAAACGGTCAAAATGACAACACCGATATATGATTTTGTCAAGGCTTATGCCGAAAGCGATTCGGTAAGAGGACACATGCCCGGCCACAAGGGTAATAATTGTTATAATAAAACCGCAGGGAATCAGATCTCGGCGGTTTTTCCCTATGATATCACCGAAATAAAGGGCGCAGACGCGCTTTTTGAGGCTGACGGGATAATTGCGGAAAGCGAAAGGAATGCTGCAAAGCTTTTCGGCACAAAGGCGACCTTCTATTCCGCAGGCGGTTCAACGCTCTGCATCCAGGCTATGCTTGCCGTGTGCGCAAAGCAGGGGGAAAAGATAATCGCAGCAAGGAATTCGCACAAGGCTCTGCACAACGCCTGCATACTGCTTGGACTTTCGCCTGTGTGGATCTATCCCGAATTTGAGGACGGCTCGGTCGTAAGCGGAAATGTCACGGCGGAGAACGTTAAAAAGCAGCTTAAAGAGAACCCCGACGCCGCTTGCGTTTATATCACCTCTCCCGATTATCTCGGTGCGGTTTCCGATGTGAAAGCGATCGCAGAGGCGGCGCACTCATTCGGAAAGCCGCTTATAGTTGACAATGCCCACGGTGCGCATCTTGCATTCCTTGAAGAAAACATCCACCCTATAAAGCTCGGAGCCGACCTTTGCTGTGATTCGGCGCATAAGACGCTGCCCGTTCTGACGGGAGGGGCGTACGTTCATACCTCCTCCGAAAAATATGCGGCAAAAATCAAGGAAGCGATGTCGCTTTTCGGCAGTTCAAGCCCGTCCTACCTTATTCTGCAGTCGCTTGACCTTTGCAACAGGTATCTTGACGGGGATTTCCGAAGCGAACTCTTACAGACGGTGAAAAAAGTCGAAAAGCTGAAAGAGGATATCGGCGGAGCGATAACAGTTGTGCTGAGCGAGCCGCTGAAGCTGACGATCTACGCTCTTCCCTGCGGAATGACGGGACGGGAGCTTGCAGACAGGCTTCGGGAAAGCGGAATCGAGCCCGAATATGCCGATGAAACGCACGTTATGCTGATGTTTTCGCCGCAGAACACGGAAAGCGACTTTGAACGTGTGAAAAATGCTCTCTGCAATATGAAAATGCCGAGAATAAGGCTTATGCCGCCGTCATTTAACGTTTTGCCGCTCCAAAAGGCGATGGAAATGCGCGAAGCGTTCTTTTCCGAAGCGGAAACGGTCGACACCGATGATGCGCTCGGAAGAATATGTGCAAGGACGGAAACGATCTGTCCCCCGTGTGTGCCTGCGGCGGCCTGCGGAGAAGTTTTTGACGAAAACACAATAAAAATTTTAAAAATGTATAGCATTTCAAAAGTAAATGTGGTAAAATAGTAAAGGGTAACACCAAAGTGAATACTCTTTAATATTTTTCCGTGACTTTTCGCACGGGACGGCTGAGCTGTTCAGCCGCATAAAACGAAAGGATCGAGAATAATATGAAGCTGATTTATGCGATCGTTAACAATGATGACAGCCACGCTGTTTCCTCAAATCTTACAAAGGCAGGCTTTTCCGCAACAAAGCTCGCTTCGACGGGCGGCTTTCTTATGGCGGGAAACACGACGTTCCTTGTTTGTTCCGAGGACAGTCAGGTCGATGAGATCATTGATATCATAAAGCGCTGCTCAAGAAGAAGAAAGCAGTATGTCCCTGCTTCGACAATGGGTGGAGTTGATATGCAGTCAACCTCCTTCCCTCTTGAAGTTCCTGTCGGCGGCGCAACAATTTTCGTAACCGATATTGAACGTTTTGAAAAGGTATGAATACAAAGCTTTACGGAAAACAGAGCGTTACCGAGCCGATAAAGGCAATGGTCACGCACGGCAGAATGGCGCACAGCTTTTTGCTGACAGGTGAAAAGGGCGTTGGAAAAAAGACCTGCGCGCTTTATATTGCCAAGTCTATAATGTGCGAAGACAGGAAAGACGGTGTTCCATGCGGAGTGTGCCGTCAGTGCAGAAGAATCGACGAGGGTACTCACCCCGATGTCATTACCCCCGAACGCACAGGCAAAACGCTCATATACGGCAAGGATTCCATACGGAAAATGTATGACGACGCTTACACGATGCCGAACGACTGCGAAGCAAAGATATATCTGCTGCCCGATTGCGAGAGCCTTCAGGAGCTTACGCAGAATCTTTTGTTAAAGCTTATAGAAGAACCTCCCGAGTATGCTTATTTCATATTCACGGCGCAAAGCAAGGGAACGTTCCTGCCGACTATTCTTTCGAGAGTAATTACGCTTGGCATCCCCGAATGCAGCGATGAGGAATGTGCCGCTGCGCTTCGTGAAAAAGGGAAATACACAGAGGAACAGATACAGAGCGCTGTTGAAGCCTTCCACGGAAGCATAGGTCAATGTGAAAGCTGCCTTGACGGAGAGGGACTTGAAGCTGCGAAGCTTTGCCGTGAGATAGTTGCCTGCATGGCTGCATCGGACGAATACGGACTTTGCAGAGTTCTTGCAGGGATAGGCGAAAATCGCGACAATGTAAAGAATATACTTGAAATGCTCGACAAGGTGATGCGTGATGTCTGCGCAGTTCGGCTTTACGGCGAAAATGCCGTTTTTATCGGCTGCTGCAGGGACGGCGCAAAAAAGCTTGCGGAGAGAATGTCGTTTAAAAAAGCACTTCATATTCACGATATTATAGGGCAGAATATAAAATACTGCAATGCAAATATAAATGTGCCGCTGGCGATGGCTGCGCTTTGCGGCGAGATCATCTGATCTCATTAATAAAGATCAGCGTGAAAGGACTAAAAATGGCGGAAATAATCGGAGTGCGCTTTAAGAGCGCAGGTAAAGTTTATTATTTTTCACCGGGAAAGCAGAAGCTTTCAGTAGGAGAAAAGGTTATCGTTGAAACAGCGAGAGGTGTTGAATGTGGCGAAGTCGCACTTGCAAACAAGCAGGTCGATGAGAACAGGATAGTCAAGCCGCTCAAGGAGGTCATCCGAAAAGCGACCGAAGCCGATCTTAAAACGGTCGAACAGAACAAGCAGAAGGAAAAGGACGCTTTTAAGATATGTCAGGAAAAGATCGCTGTTCATAAGCTTGATATGAAGCTTGTGGACGTTGAATGTACATTTGACAACAACAAGATACTGTTTTATTTCACGGCGGAAACAAGAGTCGATTTCCGTGAGCTTGTCAAGGATCTTGCATCCGTTTTCCGCACGAGGATAGAGCTTCGTCAGATAGGTGTTCGTGACGAGGCAAAGCTTCTCGGCGGTCTTGGAATCTGCGGAAGAGAATTCTGCTGCAAGTCGTTCCTCGGCGATTTCCAGCCCGTTTCGATCAAAATGGCAAAGGAACAGGGGCTTTCGCTCAATCCGACCAAGATATCTGGCACCTGCGGAAGACTTATGTGCTGCTTAAAGCACGAGCAGGAGGCTTATGAAGATCTGCTCAAAACGACCCCGAAGGTCGGCGCTTATGTCAGCACGGAGAAATTCAAGGGCTATGTCGAGGAAGTAAATCTTCTCACGGGAAAGCTCAAGGTCAAGCCGGAAAGATCGGACGATCCTGCTGTTGTTTTCGACAAGTCGGAGGTAACCGTCATCCGTGACGGCAAGATAAAGGTTGACCGTGACGAGGTCAAGGCACTAAAGTCACTTGAAGACAAGTAATATATATGGAGGGACATTTTATGATCATCAAAAACATTATCGAAGCAAAGAGATTTATCGACGGAACAAAGGATATGCTTGAAGAAAAGTGGGACAGCACAAAGGCTGCCATCAACTCCACAAAAGAGAAGCTTAACGACACAAAGTCAAAGCTTGCGCAGTACAACGTGAAAAAGGTAAGAGCAATTGCGATCGCTCTCGGAGTTGTCAGCATCGTGCTTTCTTCCGCTGCGCTTGCAGTTGCGATCGTTGCTCTTGTAAGATCCTGCAAGACAAAGAAAAAGGAAAAGGTAGAGGATTACAGCTACTATATTGACGATCCCGACGATATCGAAAGCTACAGTCTTGGCGTAGACAACAAGAAGATCGACGAAAACGACCTTCCCGATGACACGGAAGAATAATGGCATTTTGACTTGACAGAAAGGAAATTGTAAATGAGCAATAACGGCGAAAATATCATCAATGTTAAGCCTGTGCGTTCTGTTGGAAAGACGATCACAACGATCGTGATAATCCTTGCACTCGTTATAGTTGTGCTGAATTCGTTCACAGCGGTAACAGCAGGACATTCGGGAGTAGTAACAACATTCGGAAAGGTTTCGGACAGCGTTCTTGCCGAGGGACTTCATTTCAAGATACCCTTTGTTCAGAAGATAGTGCTTGTCGATAACCGTGTACTCAAAGCAGAAGCGGATTGTTCATCCGCTTCAAAGGATCTCCAGACCGTTCGTTCGACCATTGCAGTCAACTACAAGGTAATGAATTCTTACTCTGCGTCGGTGTATAAAAACATCGGTATGGATTATGAATCGGTAATTATCATTCCTGCCGTTCAGGAGTGCGTAAAAGCAGTAACGGCTCGTTTTACAGCGGAGGAGCTTATCACTAACCGTCAGAACGTCAGCGACCTCATGAGCGAACAGCTTAAAGAAAAGATCGGTTCTTACGGGATCGACGTTCAGATATTCAATATCATCTCGTTCGATTTTACCGATGAATACAACGCAGCCGTTGAAGCAAAGCAGACAGCGCAGCAGAACGCTCTCAAAGCCGAGCAGGATCTCCAGAGGATCCGTGTTGAAGCCGAGCAGACCGTTGCCGAAGCGCAGGCTGAAGCCGAGGCTTACAGGCTCAAATCCGAGCAGATCACACCCGAGATACTGCTTATGAGCTACATAGACAAATGGGACGGAAAGCTCCCGACCGTTGCAGGTGAAAACGGCTCGACGCTTATCGACATTACCGCTCTCCTTGAACAGATCGAGAAGGAGAACAAGCCGACAAGTACAACTCCCGTTTACACCGCTCCCGAAACAACGGATACAGATAATATAAACGAGTAAAATTATCCCCTGTGAACACAACGCAGGGGATTCTTATACTAATATCAAATCGTTCTATAGACAAAGCCGACAGATAGAATAATCC
>JBJFFR010000159.1:0-32914 GCA_051891935.1 Oscillospiraceae bacterium | reverse complement strand
GAGATCAAGGCTCTTGAAGAGCGTTATGCAAAGGCTGAATGCCCTGTTGTTTCCAACAACTCTGCACACAGATTCACTCCTGACGTTCCAATGGTTGTTCCCGAGATCAACCCTGAACACATTGAGATAATTGCTGCACAGAGAAAGCGTCTTGGTACAAAGAGAGGCTTCATTGCAGTTAAGTCCAACTGCTCACTCCAGAGCTATGTTCCCGCACTTCACCCTCTTAAAGATGAATTCGGTATTGACAGAGTTCTTGTATGTACATATCAGGCAATTTCCGGTGCAGGAAAGACATTTGACACAATGCCCGAGATCCTTGACAACGTTATCCCCTATATCGGCGGAGAGGAAGAAAAGTCTGAGCAGGAGCCGCTCAAGCTTTGGGGCAAGATCGAAGGAGATCACATTGAAAGCGCCAAAGAACCGCTCTTTACTGCACAGTGCTTCCGTGTACCTGTTTCCGATGGTCACACAGCCGCTGTATTTGTAAAGTTCAAGAAAAAGCCCACAAAGGAGCAGATCCTCGAAGCATGGAAGAATTTCAAGGGTGTTCCGCAGGAATGCAATCTCCCAAGTGCTCCCAAGCAGTTCCTTCACTATTTTGAAGAGGATAACCGTCCCCAGGCAAAGCTTGACCGAATGATCGAAAACGGTATGGCTGTTTCCATAGGCAGACTCAGAGAAGACAATCAGTATGATTATAAGTTTGCTTGCCTTTCTCATAACACCCTCAGAGGTGCTGCAGGCGGCGCTGTTCTTCTTGCTGAACTTCTTGCTGAAAAGGGCTATTTTGATTAATGGATATTTCGTTAAGAAAAGCAACAGGATCAGATTCGGCGATAATTGCCGCATATCTAAAAAAGCTTGCTGAATTTGAAAAGCTTTCTGAGTACTGCAATATCACCGGATCACAGATCTGTGACTTGATGAACGAAGAAAACGGTCTTAATGCGTTGATCGTTGAGAATAATAATGTCCCTATCGGGATCATGACATATTATTTTTATAAGATCGCTACATTTTCAGGAAAACGTGTACTTTATATCGAGGATGTATTTATTGATCCCGAATACAGAAGATGCGGTGCAGGAAAAATGTTGTTTGATACGATCAAAGAAATTGGAAATGAACAGCATTGTTCCCGATTGGAATGGAAATGTCTTGACTGGAATACTCCGGCACAGGCTTTTTACGAAAAGATCGGCGGAAAATGCGATAAAGACGAATGGCTCACATACACAATAAACCTTTAAATATAAAAAGGAGAGCTTATTATGAAGAATACTATTTTTACAGGCGCAGGTGTTGCAATCGTCACTCCGATGAATGCTGACGGAAGCGTTAATTATGATCAGCTTTGTGCAAATATTGACTATCAGATCGAAAACGGCACAGATGCAATTATTATCTGCGGAACAACCGGTGAATCCTCAACACTTAATCATGAAGAACACGTTGAGTGCATCAAGCGCTGCATTGAACACGTTAACAAGAGAGTTCCTGTTATTGCCGGAACAGGCAGCAATGATACAAGCTATGCTATTGAACTTTCACGCGAAGCAGAAAAACTTGGCGCAAACGGACTTCTCGTTGTTACACCTTATTACAACAAGACTTCACAGCGTGGATTGGCTGCACACTTTACAGCCATTGCTGATAGCGTTAATATTCCTATTATTCTCTATAATGTTCCCTCAAGAACAGGCGTAAACATTGCTCTTGATACATATATCAAGCTTTCTGAACATAAGAATATTGTTGCAGCAAAGGAAGCAAGCGGAAATATTTCTGCTGTTGCAAAGCTTATTGAGGCTTGCGGTGACAAGCTTGATGTTTACAGCGGAAACGATGATCAGATCGTTCCGATCATGTCACTTGGCGGTAAGGGCGTTATTAGTGTTCTTTCTAACGTTCTTCCGAAGGAAACACACGAGATGACTGAATTCTGTCTTAAGAACGATTTTGCTTCTGCCGCAAAGCTCCAGATCAAGTACCTTGAGCTTATTAACAACCTTTTCTGTGACGTAAATCCTATTCCTGTAAAGGAAGCAATGAACATTCTCGGAATGAACGCCGGTGAATGCAGACTTCCTCTTCTCAAAATGGAGCAGGCAAAGATCGATCTTCTCACTGATTCAATGAAGAAGGTCGGACTTGTTAAGTAATCATATTAGGAAGTGAAAGAATGGTTAAAATTGCTATAAGCGGCGCAAACGGACACATGGGAAAGGTTATCAGTTCGGTTATATCCGAAAGGGATGACTGCAGGACTATTGCAGGTATTGATATTAATACCGAAGCGTATTCCGATTTTCCCATTGTATCCTCCCCTGCCGAATTAAATGAGAAGCCTGACGTTATTATTGATTTTTCTCATCCGTCAGCTCTTGATAAGCTTCTTGAATACTGCCTTTCCACAGGTACACCTATTGTAATTGCTACAACAGGATATAACGAGGAACAGACTGCGAAGATCAAGAAGGCTTCAGAACAGATCCCTGTTTTCTTTACGTTCAATATGTCACTCGGCATTAATCTTCTTACAAAGCTTGCAAAAACAGCTGCAGAGATTCTCGGCGACCAGTTCGATATCGAGATCGTGGAAAAGCATCACAATCAGAAGATAGATGCTCCGAGCGGAACAGCTATCATGCTTGCAAATGCAATTAATGATACTCTTGACGATCGTTGTCATTATGTTTATGACAGACATTCACAGCGCAAGAAGAGAGAGAAAAACGAGATCGGAATTCACTCAATAAGAGGCGGTACGATCGTTGGTGAACACGATATCATATTCTCAGGCAGAGATGAAGTGATCACTCTTTCCCATCACGCTTCATCAAAGGAAGTTTTTGCTGTCGGTTCAGTTAATGCTGCTGTATTTATTAGTGGAAAGACAGCAGGTTTATATGATATGGCTCAGCTTATCGAAAACAACGTATAAATGATTTCAGCCGTTTCGGTATGATATATCGGAACGGCTGTTTGTATGTTATAATATTATGGGAACCTCTAAAAACCTCCTTCTTGGCAAATTTTCTATGACTTTGCCCGTCTTCTGCGTTAACAAACCTTGCAATACATCAAGTATTACTGCGGTTTGTTGCCTTGAAGCCGGACAAAGTCAATAACGAAAATTTGCTCAAGTCCCGGTTTTTAGAGAACCCCTTATGTAAACTGAATGTTATAATGTATTTTCGCTGTTTATCATGTGAACATCAAGCTGATTGTATGGAATAACTATTCCGTTTTCATCGAAAGAAGCTTTGATCTCTTCCAAAAGGTCAAAATAAACATCCCAATAGTCAGATGTATTGACCCAAGCCCTTACCGATATGTCTATCGAACTTGCACCAAAGGCACAGACCTTTACAAATGGTTCGGGTGCAGACAAAACCTTGCTGTTATTTTTAAGAACCTCGGTTATAACAGCGATCGCCTTTTTTGTATCGTTGTTGTACGAAATAGACATAACGTGATCGACGCGGCGTGTTTTTTCTCTTGTATAATTGATTATCGTTGCATTGGAAACTACACCATTTGGTACAAAGACAGATTTGTTATCATAAGAAATAATATTTGTCGCAAAAACAGATATCTCTTTAACTTTTCCTTCGGTACCATTAATGGAAATGTAATCACCCACACGGAAGTTTTTTTCGACAAGTACAATAACTCCGCCGGCAATATTTGACAAACTGCTCTGAAGAGCCAAACCGATAGCAATACCTGCAGATCCGACAACAGCGATGATCGAGGTCATAGGTACACGAAGAATCGTCAATACGATTATGATCGTTATACACAAAAGCACAACTTTAACAAGTGATTTGAGAAAGCCATGGACAGTTGTGTCAATTTTACTGCGTTCCAAGCCTTTTGAAAGGATCTTCATGACGATCTTATTGATTATGCTGCATATTACATAAACAATTATTGCAACAATAAGAGTTGGCAGGTATTCGAGAAAATTCGACCATAGTTTTGTGAAAAAAGATGCTTTTACAATGCCATTCTCAACATATTCGGATATATCGGGAATATCGGATGCTATTTGTAATTTAAAATGTGAGAAAATCAAAGGGTTCATTGTTCTGCCTCCATTTAAAAGTTAATACTATTATAGCATAGAAAATTTGTTTTTTAGTAAAAAACTCTGTAATAATTATTGAAATAATTCTTAATTACAAAAAGCACATTTGTTGTATCAATAAAAAGTTCATAGAAAATTCTATAAAAGTTTGTTATATTATTAACCATAAAAATCTTGCTTTATTGTCGGAAATAGGTTATAATAGTAATGATTTTTTTAAAAGGAGATGTGGAATTATGCAAATGGAAGGCTCTTATGTAGTTGCAGTCGTACTGACAGGATTGATTGTTGTATTTCTTTGTCTTGTAGTTCTTATTGCATTCGTTTGGTTAATGGGCAAGATCTTTGAATCTATCAACAGCAGCAAGGGCAAGAAAAAAGACGACGGCAAAAAAACTGAAGCAGCTCCGGTTAAAGCAGCTCAGCCTGCTGCACCTGCAATGGATATTGAGGAGGGCATCAGTGATGAAATTGTTGCGGTTATTGCTGCAGCTGTTGCGTCGATGTCAGGTAATTTTGCTATCAAAAGCGTAAGAAAAGCTTCTCCCAAGACATCACGCAGAAGTGCTTGGGGCACACAGGGTATCGCTGAAAGTACCCGAGTATTCTAACAGAAAGGTAAAAAACACAGATGGAAACTTTTATTCAATCCATTCAGGGTTTGATCGATGGCTCCGGTTTGGTAAATATGACAATTCCGTCAATCGTAATGATCCTGTTCTCTTTCCTGTTTATGTACCTTGCAATAAAGCATCAGTTTGAACCGCTTCTTCTTTTGCCTATTGCCTTTGGTATGCTTCTTACAAACCTTCCGCTCACAGAAATGTATCATCCGGAGCTTTTTGATATAAGCGGCGGACGTGAACTCGATTTTGGTGAGATATTACATAACGGTGGTTTGCTTGACTTGCTGTATTTAGGTGTAAAGCTCCAGATCTATCCTCCTCTTATCTTCCTCGGAATCGGATGTATGACTGACTTTGCTCCTCTTATTGCTAACCCGAAGAGCTTCCTTCTCGGTGCCGCTGCACAGGCAGGTATTTTCCTTACATTCTTGGGTGCTGCATGGCTTGGTTTTTCACCTCAGGAAGCAGGATCTATAGCTATTATCGGCGGTGCAGACGGTCCTACCGCTATCTTCGTTTCCAGTAAGCTTTTAAGAAGCGGCGGCTTTGATATAGATACAGGTACGATCGCACTTGCTGCTTACACTTATATGGCGCTCGTTCCTATCATTCAGCCTCCTATAATGAGATTGCTTACAACCAAGAAGGAACGTTCTGTTGTTATGACGCAGCTCAGACAGGTTTCAAAGACAGAGAAGATCATCTTCCCTATTGCTGTTACTATCGTTATTGCGCTTCTCGTTCCATCCGCAGCTCCGCTTGTTGGTATGCTTATGCTTGGTAACCTTATCAAGGAAAGCGGTGTTTGTGAAAGACTTTGCAAGACAGCACAGAATGAACTCATGAACATCATTACGATCTTCCTCGGTGTATCCGTTGGTGCTACAACTACTGCAGATAAGATCGTTAACATCAAGTTCCTTAAGGTTATTGTACTTGGCGTTATCGCATTCAGTATCGGTACTGCTTGCGGCGTTCTCTTCGGCAAGGTTATGTATCTTGTAACAAAGGGTAAGGTTAATCCTCTTATCGGTTCTGCAGGTGTATCTGCTGTTCCTATGGCTGCTCGTGTATCGCAGAAGGTTGGTCAGGAAGAAAATCCGAAGAACTTCCTCCTTATGCACGCTATGGGTCCGAATGTTGCAGGTGTAATCGGTTCTGCTGTTGCAGCAGGTGTTCTCCTCAGCATTATTCCATATTAATTATAATCACGTTTAATCAAAAAGATCCCGGTTTCATTTTCTGAAATCGGGATTATTTTATGGGGTTCTCTAAAAACCGGGACTCGAGCAAATTTTCGTAAGTGACTTTGCACAGCTTCAAGGCAACAAACCGCAGGAATACTTGATGTATTACAAGGTTTGTTAACGCAGAAGATGGGCAAAGTCATAGAAAATTTGCCGAGAAGGAGGTTTTTAGAGGTTCCCTTATGATTAATTATAAAGTGAAACATTCTGGAAACCATCAAGAAGCTTATCAAGATACTTGAATGAACGCTGCGCTCCTCTGGCAACACAGGAAAGAGGATCATCTGCAACGATACATGGGACTTTTATTTCACTTGAGATAAGCTTATCCAAACCGTTTATAAGCGCACCGCCGCCAGTAAGATAGATACCGTTTTTGCAGATATCTCCGACAAGCTCGGGCGGAGTGTTTTCAAACACCGATTTTATGTTTGCGATTATCTCGTTTATGCTGTCAATTAAAGCTTCATAAATATCATAATCGGATATCTGGATACATTCGGGAAGTCCTCTGATAAGGTGTCTTCCTTTTACAACTATTGTTCTGCTTCCGTCTGGATCAAATACATTTGCAGCAGTAATTTTGGCCATTTCAGCGGTTTTTTCACCAATAAGAACACGATAGCGATTGCTGATATATTTAACTATTTCTTTATCGAATTTGTTTCCTGCAATTTTGACCGATGCTTTTGCAACTATACCGTTAAGCGAAATTATAGCAATGTCTGTTGTTCCTCCGCCAATATCGACTACCATATTTCCATTCGGTGCAGAGATATCTACTCCCGCACCAAGAAGTGCAGCTATAGGCTCTTCAAGTAAATATACTTTTTTTGCACCTGCCACTTTTGCAGCTTCAACGACTGCCCTGCTTTCTACATCGGTTATTGATGATGGAACGCACATTACAATATTTGGCATAAGGAGCTTTTGTCCTGTAATTTTTTCAATAAATGCCGTTACCATATATTCTGTCATCTTATGGTCGGATATTACTCCGTCAGAAAGCGGCTGAACAACAAGAATATGATCCGGCGCTTTTCCAAGCATCTTATATGCCTCCGAACCAACTGCTATTACTTGTTCTGTTCGAGTGTTGAACGCAACAATAGACGCTTCATTTAGTACTATTCCGCTGTTACCCATTGTAATGATAACATTTGCGGTTCCTAAATCAATTCCAATATCCATTTATATGTCATTCCTTTCAGATTTCTGCCTTATTGTGCAGAGATCGTAAAATCTAATTTATAGTTGATGCAGCAACGGCTGCAATGATTTCTTTTGCACCCATTTCAAGTAATATTTCAGCACAGGCGTTAATTGTTGAGCCTGTTGTCATAACATCATCAACCAGTATGATCGTTTTACCCTTGACATCTGTGTTTTTCCCTGCGTAATACAGACGGGCAGCATTGCTTTTTCTCATAGACGCTGAAAGCTTATGCTGGGCTACAAGAGATTCTTTCTTTTCAAGTGTGTTATCATATATCGGTATGCCAAGCTGCTGTCCGAGAGCAATTGCAAGTACTTTTGCTTGGTTAAAACCTCGTTTTCTAAGCTTGGCTCTTGACATAGGAACGGGAACAATACAATCAGCCTTGAATTTATAGAAATCAGAATTTATATCAGTGCATATTTTTTCAGCGTAAAGCTTTGGAAAAATATCGTTTTTAGTGTTTTTTAAATAAACGACTCCGCCTTTTGCGCTATCTGTGTAATAAAACGCAGCATAACATCTTGAAAAAACTTTTTCAGAACTTTGACAAGTACAGCTTTTCGAAATATTACCGCAGCCACAGCAGAATTCTTCTCCTGTATATGGAAGTTCTTCAAAACAGCTTTGACAGTATTCCTGCTTCCAGTTTATGACCTCTCCGCAGAACGGACATCGGTTTGGAAAAACAAGATCAAGCACAAATGCTTGGACGGTTTTGCAATCAAACACCGAAATCCATCTCCTTGTCAAGCAGCTCTCTTAAACAGCTGTAACGCATAGTTCGTCTGTTATTAGAGATCATGAATTCAACCGTTCTTTTGGAACCAACTATGATAAGCATCTTTTTGGCTCTTGTAACTGCTGTATAAAGAAGATTGCGGAAATACAGTTTTTCAAAATTACCGAGCAAGGGCAGGATGACAGCATTGAATTCGCTGCCTTGACTTTTATGTACAGTAACGGCGTAAGCAAGCTCAAGCTGGTCGAGCATTTCGGTAGAATAAGATACTATCCTTCCGTCAAAATCAATTACTAATTTCAACTCACGTTTTGAGATCTTCAAAATAGTTCCGATATCGCCATTAAATATTCCCGAACCGTTTTCGCTGTCCTTTTTCCAGATTATGTCATAATTGTTTTTGATCTGCATTACTTTGTCATTCTCACGAAAAGTATAATTTATGCCTTTAATCTCGTTTTTGCCTCGTTCGGGAGGATTTATAGCAAACTGAAGCGCGTTGTTCAGCTCAACTACCCCGAGTACACCTTTTCGCGATGGGCAGAGAACCTGAATATCATCAGTCGGCGAAAAATTATATGCTTTTGGAAGGCGTTCTGTGCAAAGCTGTACAACTGTTTCAGCAGCTTCTTGTGTATCCAGCTTTTGTATAAAGAAAAAATCATTATCCGCACGGGTCAGATCAATGTTTTCTCCCTTAACGATACTGTGAGCATTCATAACGATCAAGCTTTGCTGCGCCTGTCGGAATATCTCGTTAAGCTGTACAACGGACAGTACGCCGCTTTCGATCATATCCTTGAGAAGATTACCGGCGCCAACAGACGGAAGCTGATCGCAGTCACCCACCATAATAAGTCTGCATGATAACTTGAGCGCACGAAGCAGCGATTCAAATAGAAGACAATCGACCATCGACATTTCATCGATAATCATAACATCACAGGTTAAGGGTTCCGTT
This sequence comes from Oscillospiraceae bacterium, assembly GCA_051891935.1. Lineage (GTDB taxonomy): Bacteria > Bacillota > Clostridia > Oscillospirales > Ruminococcaceae > UMGS363. The sequence continues at coordinate 24,023 of JBJFFR010000159.1, read as the reverse complement.
TCGTTATGCTTGAATCTCAATTTTCCTGAATTATCAAATGATACCTCAAGAAGGCGGTGAATAGTCTTTGCTTCGTAGCCCGTAAGGTCAGAAATGCGTTTTGCGGCTTTTCCCGTGGGCGCAGCGATCTGGACTTTCATTCCACGCTGTTCATAGAGTGATATTATTGCTTTTAGTGTAGTAGTTTTTCCTGTTCCGGGGCCTCCTGTGAGCACCATAAAGCCTTTAGACAGCGCAAGCGATATAGCTCTTTTCTGCTGCTCAGCATAGATGATATTCTTTGATTTTTCTTCAAGTTCGATCATCTTGGAATAATCATGCTCGGTGTCCTTCATAAATGAGTTAAGAACATTGAGTCTGCCTGCGATATATGTTTCGGCATTATAGTATTCATAAATATAAATATAATCACGACCCTGCCTTCGGCTGGAATAAAGAGCAAGGCGGTTTTCATCGAGTTCTTCATCAATGACTTTATCAATAAGCTCTTCTGATACATTGAGATATTTTGCTGACGATTCAACAAGATGCTGATATGGCAGACAGGTATGTCCCAAGTAAGTATTTTCGATCAAGATGTAATACAGACACGCTCTGACTCTTCCTTCACTGTCGGAAGGAATTTTCATCTCCTCGGCGAGTTTTTCTGCCTTGACAAAATCCAGCTCTATACCCTGCTCGCAAAGAACATACGGATTTTCTTTTATTACATCAACTGCATATTGTCCCCATCTTTTCCAAGCCTTTACAGCGAAAGACGGACTTATGCCATATTGCGACAGAAATATCATAAGCGTCCTTATACCGTATATTCGCTTAAATTCGATCGCTGCTTCCTCGGCTTTTTGTTCAGTAAAGCCTTTTACTTCTTTAAGGCGTTCAGGTTCATTTTCAAATATGTCAAGCGTTTTTTCGCCAAATTTTTCTACTATTCTTTTGGCAAGCGTAGGACCAATGCCTTTTATCACACCGGATGAGAGATATTTTAGTATTGCAGCGGATGTTTCGGGAAGCTTTCTTTCACAGACATCAGCACTGAACTGTGTTCCGTATCTTGGGTGATTTACATATTTTCCTGTAACAGAAAGGAGTTCGCCCTCTTCAACATTTCCAAGCTCGCCTGTAACAACAATAACGCCGTCATCGGTCGATAATTCAACGACAGCGTATCCGTTTGACGCATTGGAAAATGTTATACGATCAACAGAACCTTCAATTATTATTCCTTGGTTTTCTTCCATTATGTTAAACACCCAATCATTAACAAATATAATTAATTATAACACATTACAAGATGTTTTGCAACATCATACAATATAAAAAATGTCATAAAACAAGACCACTGCATTTCAGACAGTGATCTTGTCCTTTATATTGTCAAATTTCTTATCTCCTATGCCTTTAACGTTTTTTATTTCTTCAATAGAATTGAATCCAATCGTTTTAGCATATTCTACTATTCGTTCTGCAATGACATCTCCTATTCCGTTAAGCTGCTTCAATTCTTCCGCCGAGGCTGTATTTATATTAATAAGCTCATTTTGTTCGGATGCTTCGGATATTGCATTTGGCGGTGATGAAGTAATGCTTTCGGCTGAAGTGATTTCGGTTGCAGCGGTTAAAGCGTCAGAAACAATTGCTTCTTCGGTCTGTTGCTCTGTTTCTTCCCACATATTATCAAGCGGTATCTGTGTTACGGCTTCGGAATAACCTATGATCGGCTCCGCAAGCTTTTCAGAGTCATAAAGAGATACCACAAAGACAAATGCAAGTGTTGAAACTATCACAACAGCTGCTTTTATAAAGGATTTTTTCATAATATTTCACCGATTTTGCTTTATTGAGTTATTTTACAGAATTTCATAGAGATTTGTAAAAGGATTAAACTAAAGAATACAGTTATTTATGTACCTATTCTTATCATTTCGGTAAGCGTTTTGTTTCTGTATACTAAATCCTTCCGTGAAATAAAACCGTTTTTCTTCCAGAAAGCATTTCCATCTTCATTTTTAGAAAATACGACCAAAGCTGCTTTGTTGATTCCTAACGATTTTAATGCAGTCGTTGATGTATCAACAAGCTTTGCAGCAATGCCCTGATGTCTGTGATCCGGGCTTACCGCTGTATGGTAGATATATCCTCTTCTCCCGTCATTTCCGACAAGGATCACACCAATTATCTTTTTTTCTTTCTCTGCAACAAAACAGGTTTCGGGATTTCTGTTCAAAAAGCGTTCTATCCCCTCTTTTGAATCATCCAGATTGTTTAACCCCATCCCTGCACAGGAAAGCCATAATTGATACACCTGTTCATAATCGGATATTCTCATTAATCTGATTTCCATTTTGATCACGATCCTTAAAAAAAGTAAAATAACATCTGAAAACACAGTAGAATGTTCTTGATTCAAATAACTGCTTCCAAAGCTTTTACAGTCGCTGCAATATCCTTTTCAATAAGCGGTCGCATACTGTCCTTGTATTTTGACAGATCAGAATTATTCAGAGATGAAATGATCTGTGTTTTGTACTTTGGTTTAGCCTGTCCTATTTGTGCAAGTGCTTTTACACATTGTCTTGCTGTGATAGGCTTTTCATCCGTTATGTGTATGAGAAAATCGGGCAGAATTGCATAGAATCTATCCTCGGTATCCCACTGGGCAATTGCAGCAAGAATACTGATCGCCCTGTTTCTTACTAAGGATTTAGGATTATCAAGCAATGAAGCAAATTTATCAAAATACTTATACCATTCATCGCTTTCCGCACTTTCGGAAATGATTTTTTCGGCGGCAGCGCAAGCAGCTTTGTCATCTTTGGCTGTTAGCATAGAAATGATATTTTCTCCCATATTTTCACCTCATCGGAATTCTGTTTATTATGGTTAGGTTTTCTTTCAGCATACAAATTCATATAAAAAGAAGTCGATCCACCCGGTATTTTCGGCATACCATTTCTGACTGCCGCATTTTTTAAATCCGATAGACTCATAAAGCCTGTGGGCAGGTTTATTACAGCAAAGTGCGTCCAAGCGAACAGCTTTCATGCTGTTTTCCTTTGCCATAGAAATAATTTCTTTCATAACAGACTTGGCAAGTCCGCATTTCTGCCTTTGGGGGTCAATACATAAGATATGAACAACTGATACCTCATTATCGTCTGCTTTAATACTCCAATGCACAGGACGATAGTCTTCACTCTGGTAAGGTGTTACTGCAACAGCAGAAGTGATCTCCCCGTTATCCTCTGTATAGTACATATAGCCACCTTCAATATATCCATTGATCATATCATCTGTCGGGTGCTGACCATAGATCCATCGTCCGTATTCAGCCATATTTTCGGTATTGTCGATCACATACTTATAGAAATCTGATATTCTCAAAAAATCGCCAGAAACAGCCTTTATCAAATTCAATCAAACCACCCATTCACTTTGAATTTTTATTATATAAATTCATTTGTTTTTTTCTGAACTCATCCATATTCTTTTTGCAGGTATATGCTTCCATAAGCCTTTCATCATCCCATGTCCATTGTTTTTCAATGTCAATTTTTTTACAAGCTCCTCCTGTATTGGTTCGGCAGGAAATATTTCACAGGGGTATCGGTCACAATATCCGCAATGTTCGATACCTTTATCAATCACACATTTTCTTGCTTTGCAGGTGGGATCAAGTAAAACAGGATCTTCTTTTTCACAAGAGCATCCGTCACAGATTATCGTATTAGGATCTGGATTGAAATCTTGATATATTTTACCGAAGACCTCGCAGATCTCTTTGCGCCTGTCGTTTTTCTGAACATTAGAGCGGTAGATCAGACACAGATCGCATCTCATACCGCATTTGGAATATAATTTGTCCACTTTATACCTATTTTAATTTTGATGTATATAAACTACCGATAAAAACATATAAAGCTGTTAAAGTATCTTACGCATAAACATTTCCATTGGCTGTTCAAAGGGCGTTCCGTTAAATAACAATCCGCCGCAATCAACATATCCCAGTTTGCGATAAAAATGCTGTGCATTCTCATCAACTTGAGTGGATATAAGCGTCATTTTATATCCTTGCTTTTTCATTTCTTCTTCCCAAGCAAGGGTTGCTTTAGAGCCGTATCCTTTCCCCCGTTCTTCTTCACATACATAGATTAAACTCAAAAAAGGAATATTATCCCATAAAACTGTTTGGAACATAGTTCCGATCGGTTTGTTGTCTTTACATATTATGTATCCGTTTTTAGTGTGCACAAGACACTCAAATCGTGTTTCATCAACGTGCTTATCTATACTCATTACAAATTCCTTGTCATTCTTTTCGATCAGCCTTATAATCATATACATTCTCCTTTTTTATAATTATATCATAGAAAAACATCAAAATCAATCATAATAAAGATAAAGTTTTTCTTCAGCCTCTTGCTGCTGTTCCAATACTAAGGAAACGCTGATTAATACGTTTCTGCCGTTTTTCAAAATGTCCTCAAAGGCGGAAACTCGTACATTTCTCAAAACGGCGAAACGAACGCTGCGCTTTAATCAGCTTTTTCCTAATCCCCGAAAAAAGTGTAGACAAAAAATCTGCGCAAAAGTGATATAGTTCTCCTCTATTCTGTTAATTGAATAATACAAACAGTCTTTACGAAAAAACTGCATGACAAAAAATTGCCATGCAGAATTCAGGTTATTTTTTCGGAGTAATTTTATCAAATGCAGGGTTAAAAGCGTAAAAGTTTTTGGAATTAAGATTATCCTGGGTTATTCGCAGGCTTTCGCCGAAATTATCAATTTAAGTAAATTCCTTCAAACCTATATAAAACCTGAATTATGCTGTGCTTTCAAGCATATTATTGCATCAGGTAATGATTGTTTAGCTTTTTAACAAGGAGATGACAATATGGCTGAACTTGTCGGCGAATATAAAGATATTAAAAACAGAACTCACAAAGTTGAGCACTCTGTACTGACCGAGAATGACAATTACAGCAAGGAAAGAATTTTGGAAGAATTGACGGTTGTGCTTACGAAGAAAAAGAGCAAGCTCCAACATTCAACTAATAAAGATTAACGCAAGGAGGAGCGTTATTCAATGTCTATTGCTGTTTATGCAAGAAAATCCGTAGAACGAGAAAACAGTATCAGCTGTGAAACGCAGATCGAATACTGTAGATCTATGATAAAGCCCGACGAACGCAACGAAAAGGTCATCACCTTTGTTGATAACGGTTTTTCGGGCGGAAATGTGAACCGTGACGGTTTTCAGAAGATGATGAAGCTGATTGAAAAAGGAAAGATCAGCAAGGTAATTGTTTATAGGCTGGATAGAATAAGCCGTTCGCTTTCCGATTTTGTAAATATTCTGCAGGAATTCAAGGATTACAATGTTGAGTTTATTTCCTCACAGGAGTCCTTCGACACATCTTCACCCTACGGTGAACTCATTGTAAAGATACTGATGGTCTTTGCAGAGTTTGAAAGGACATCTATAATTAACCGTGTAACACAAGCTTATGCTCATAGAAGTGAGATGGGATTCTATATGGGCGGCAGACAACCTTATGGCTTTGAGCTTGTCCCCACTTATATTAATAACATAAAGACAAAAAAGCTTGACCCTATTCCTTCGGAGATTGAGCAGATACGTTACATATATGAAGTTTATGCACAAGAAAATGTATCTTTGCGGCGGCTGCAGGCTCTTTTGATAGCAGAGGGGAAAACACCGCTGAACGGAAGCTGCTGGACAACAGCTAAATTATCGGCTCTGCTGAAAAATCCAATATATGTCAAGGCTGATTCGGAGGTTTATGATTACTATGAGCGCCACAGTGTTCGGATGGTAACAGACAGCTCGCAGTACACGGGTGAATACGGTGCGCAGCTTTACGGACACAGTAAACATAAGGCTTACGATCCCGATTGGTCTGATATGAAATTAGTTTTAATGACGCATCAGGGAGTTGTTGATTCGGACATCTGGCTGAAATGTCAGCGTAAGCTTGAAAAAAACAAGCAGATAACAAACAGCTTCAGCAATCCGACAAGCTGGCTTGCAGGTAAGGTTATCTGTAAAAAATGCGGTCATACAATGACAACAATTAAAGGAAAGATCAATAAGGATGGTAAAATGCGGCGGTACTTCAACTGTACCGGCAAATCACACAAAAAGACCTGTACCGGACCAAAATGTTCGATTTACGCCGAAGATCTGGAAAACATGGTGTTTGATTGTATCTCTGTAAAACTTTCTGAAATTAACGGGATCAAGAAATCAAGTAAACCAAATAACGCAGCCGAGATCAACGATTTAAAGCTTAAGATCAAAGCTGTTGAAAAAGCCGAAAAACAGTTAATGGATACTGTGATTTCCGGCGAATACAATGATGATCTGCTGACGCTTTTCAATCAGAAAGCTACTCGGCTAAAAGAAGATAAAACAGAGTTTTGTAAAAGAATTGAAGAGCTTAAAACTAATGAATGTGATGCCGATACTGTGATCGATCTTGCCCGATACTGGAAAACCGCAGGCTATGAGAATAAAAAATCGGTTGCGATGATAATGATACATCAGATTTTGATCGACGAGGATGGCAATGTCCAAATTATATGGAATATTTGATAATTTTGTATTAAAGCGTCAGAAGTTCTCCAACGCTCCGACAAATGGCTGTTACAGTATGATCTGTAGCAGCCACTTGTCTTGTAAATGTCGATCGTTTAGTATTATTTGTGCCAGTAATCATTCAGAAAGTCAACTCTGCTTTGAAGCCATTCGTCAAGAAAAACTGCAGCAGCTTCTTGAGTTTTGCATTTAAGCGCATTTGCTGAAAGCTCACCGATAACAGAATAATCCTCGGTGCTTATGCCCCATCGCTCATTATTTCTCAAAAAGGCATCCTTATACTGAATTGTATCTGCTGCGATCATTTCAGACACTCTGTCAAAAACTCCGCTGTCGTAGATTTCTGTCCATTTCTGACTGATTAATTCACGATACCAGTCTTCATAACTTATTACCGCAAGCCACGGATTGATCGTTTCGTATGTATCTCCGTTTACATCAGGTATAATATTTGATGCGTAGAAGCCCTTACCGTCAGGACAACGCGATTTATTTCCCAAAGCGGAATCAAAGTCCCATGGTGCCTGAAATGTCAGCTTGCGATTTCCGTTTTCTCCAAAATCAGCTGTCATAAAAAAGCTTGACCAATAAAGATCGGCATCACAGGTAAGTTCACTTATAATATACATATCAGCCAAGGAGTTGACATCAACAACTCTTTCAACCGCTTCCCGTGGTGTAAGATCATCAGATTCGATTATATCCGAATAATCTTCGTTAAAAATAAATGCTTTGTCATAATATGCTGCTTCATACATTATATTATAAACATTATTTACAAAGGAAGCAATGAAATCATGCTGTTCACGGGAAACAATATCGCTTTTTATAGTAAATCCGATATCTTTCTTTGGATCGTTTTTCAAAAGAGGAAGACAGCGTATAGTTCTGCCGCTTCCGTCATTTCCGTCAAATGGTTTTAGTTCGGCGTTATTATGATACTCAACATGAAATTGATAGAGTGGTTCTTCATTAATATAATTACCGTCATATTCAAGAAAATATCCTATATCGGTTCCGCTGTAAGTGTTTATTGGTTCGGTTAAATCTACTCTCTTTTCATTCACCTGCTGGAATTCTGCCAAAAGATAAACCCCCCAGTATTCGCCGTTTATCTCAACATCGACAAAAGCAGAATCAGACGCATATAGTCCGTCTTTTCCAAGTATCTCACGAGATAATTCAAGTGAAGACTTATTTCGGAGCATTGAAGCATCCTTGTATTCTGCCAGCAGTACCCAGTTTTTAAATGCTTCTCCCCCATTAAGATCAAGCATGGACTGTTTTTCGGCAAACTTTATTCTGAATGGCTTTTTAGAATAGTTTGTAGTCCAATTTCCCCTTACTTTAACACTTGCTTCGGCTGAATCTATAAGAGTATTGTTTCCCTCTTTCAATGATATCTTACAGTCCTCGTAATACGGTGCAGGTGGAATAACATAACCCGGAGTCCACGAGGCGATCTGTTTTGATACAAATTCCGAAACAGGTTTTTCGGCAAAATCATTTTTCCCGTTGGCAGTTACTATCGAAAGCACGGGGATTTCCGCTGACATAATATCCGGTTGTTCCGAAAATGTCAGCTGTGTTTCCTCATTATGCTCCGCACGGCTTTCCTCCGACGCAGAACATCCGCACATAAGGCAGCAAAGAAAAACTGCTATTGCTGATTTTATAGTTCGTTTCATAATATCTCTCCGTTTTTCCAAAAAAATGAACATATCCTATAATTTTATTTTATCAGTCAATTAAAGTGTTGTCAATAGGTTTGAATAAATTGAACAGCCTACTATGTAATTTTGCACTGATACTAATCTTTAATCAACCTATAGACAAACCCTCGGCTATAATAAGTCCATTCGTCGTCAAGCTCCCTTGAAAGGCGGCAAGCCTGTCTGCGGTCGCTCTCCAAGGTAAACAAGTTTACCTAACTGGACTTATTCTATCTCTCGGTTTTGTCTATAGAACTATTAAAGATTAGTATGAAAAGTTTTGGGTTGATTTTACTTGATAATTGTGATATACTCAATAATACTAAAAACCATTTAAACTGTAGACAAAAAATCTGCGCAAAATCCATATACGAGAGATTTTTGCTTGATTTTTTGTACAGTTTTTAAATGGTTTTAAGTATAAAAAATCAAAGGAATGATCTATATGAATAATTTTATTTATGATGTTCCCACAAAAGTATATTTTGGAAAAGACGAAGAGCTTAAAGTCGGAAAAATCATTGCTGAATTTGATCCACACAAGGTTCTTATCCATTACGGCGGAAAATCTGCGAAAGAAAGCGGTTTGTTGGACAGAGTGAAGAAATGCCTTGATGACGAAAAAATACAATATGTTGAATTAGGCGGAGTTGTCGCTAATCCCGAACTCAAGCTTGTAAGAGAGGGCATAGAACTTTGTATTCGTGAAAAGGTTGATTTTATTCTCGCAGTCGGCGGCGGATCTGTTATTGATTCTTCCAAAGATATTGCAAATGGTGCGGCAAATCCCGATATAGATGTTTGGGACTTTTCGTTAGGAAAAAAAGTTCCGTCAAGGACGTTAAACAAAGGAGCAATACTGACCCTTTCTGCCGCAGGTTCGGAAATGTCAAGCTCCTGCGTTATTACGAATACCGATACGGGAGAAAAGAGAGGTTACGGCTGCGGCTGCAACAGAATGAACTTTGCTATTGAAAATCCTGAATTGACATTTTCAGTATCGTCGTATCAAACTGCCTGCGGTATTGTAGACATTGCTATGCACACGATAGAACGATATTTCTGCCCCGGCGAAGACACTCAATTGACCGATGCTATTGCGGAAGCAGTAATAAAGAACGTTATGAGATCCGGGGTTGATTGTCTTAATGATCCAACGAATTATTCGGCAAGGGCAAATATGATGTGGGCGTCTTCCCTCGCCCATAACGGTCTTACACAATGCGGCAGAGATTTTCAGCTTGTAGTGCATCAATTTGAACACGAGGTTTCGGGAATGTATCCTGCAATTGCACATGGCGCAGGACTTGCTGCAATATGGTGCAGTTGGGCAAGATACGTTTATCCTGCAAACATTGGCAGATGGTTACAATATGCGCACAATGTTTGGAATTTAGATATTGATTTTGAGCATCCCGAAAAAACGATCGAAGATGCAATAAACAAACAGGAAGCGTTTTATTCTTCTATCGGAATGCCAATAAACCTCAAATCATTGGGCGTCCGCAAAGAGTCACTTGAAAAACTTGCTTTGGATTGTTCAAGAAATAAAACAAGAACTTTGACCGGCTTCAAACCTCTTGGATATGACGATATATTCAGGATTTATGAAATGGCTTACGAATAAACAAAAATACGCAAAACCGCTAATATAACAAGATTCAATATCATTGTACTAGATACACGAAATATTTTTGAAGTGCTTATTATATTTTGCTAATTAAGTGCACATTTGCATAAATTCATTTTCAATCACACATAGTATCTATTTATTTATAGCTTGCATCTCCGCATAGGCATCTATTTTAATTGTTAGTGAATTAAACGCTTCATCACTCATCATAGTAATATAATAATCATATTTGTCTATTATTTCCGTTGCTGAAATACCTTCTTTTATATATGCATTACAATCATGATAATATATCCAATATGGTGAAAAAAACTTCGTGTCTTTCACTATGGTTGAATCTTTTGCAAATACAGTTAAAATATCAACTTCATTTTTAGATAGTAATACTTTTATTTCATCTTCTGTTAATGTGAATTTACACCCACTAATATCATCTGTATATTCACAATTAATTAATAGCTTCTCATAAATATCATTCGTTAATGGAAAAGCCACCATAAATGAATATAAATTGGCTTGCTCACTAAGTTTTGTCGAGGATATACTATCGTAAATATAACATGATTTCCATTGGCTTATTTTTTCTGGCTCAACATATTCCTTTTCAACAGCTTTAATTAAAGAAGGTAACATTACTTCTATTTTATTTATTCCATAATAAAATTTTTCTTCCTCTATGCTCATACCATGATCGTTTGTATCAGAAAAAAACGGCATCTCTGAATCTATTTCGTACAAGATAATTGATTCAGGTATAATACAATCCATATTTTTATCATTAGCATTACTTGGAGCTGAAATCAACTCATCAATTGTTTCCTCTGCAAAAGTTATAGAACTACTTTCATTCGTAGTCAATATTGTTAATTCGGTAGCAATATTATTTGCATCTACACTATTATTAAGAGTGCTTTTGCATGCTGTGCACAACATGGTAATAAAGAAGCTAAGAACAAGAGCAAACTTTTTCAAATATTATTCTCCCCTTTTAAATTATCTGTATTCTACACCGTCACGGACTCCTGACGGCATTTCAACCGTATCATCTTTTTTTAGATATTTATCAAAAAATCTGATATGGATATCGGACAGGTGCTTATACATAATAAGAGAATCCATTTTTCCCGATAACGCTTTAAAAGGAATGTAGAATTTTGCATCTGTAAATCCCATGTGCTTCATATTGCTGAATAACGCATAATGAATGGGAGCAGCTGTATTGAGCAGCGGTCTTGTTTCAACATTGTAATTCTCGGTACAGCATATCTGGAAGAAGGGCTTTTTCATTACGGTATCATCATAATCTCCGAATACTCCGCCGTCAATATTTATTCCACATACGAATTCATTGTTATTTCGACAAAGGTAATACGCTAATGCACCGCCAATAGAATGTCCCGAAGCTCCGATTCCATAAGAAAAATCAATAGATTCACTATATCTGTTTTTCAGCTCATTTACTGCACAGAGAATATCGGCATTCCATTCGGCTATCCTTCCTTTTATGTAGGGAACATATTTATTCTGAAATTCATAGAACCGATCATACGCTTCTTCGGGTGAAAGCTTGGATTTGAGCAATTTTGCCTGCGCAATAACAGCTCCTATCATTCCGTTATACATTTTTTTGTTTATGCTTTTGTCGTATAAGTCAAAGCTGCCGTCAGGATAATCAGTTTCAACTGCTTCGTATGCGTGACCTACCGAAGCGACAATATAACCATGGGATGCAAGTTCGATGCAAAGGAAGGTATTTGACTCTATATAGCTGTTATAGCCGTGATTGAAAACGATAAGGGGAAACATTCCGTCAGCATGAGAGATATTTTCATAATACTCTGCGGTAAGCGCATCTTCAGGCATTTTCCGAACGAGAAAAGCTTTTTTTATTGCTTCTTTTTTCCTTTCCGAGAAAATATCCGCCCGTTTTTGTCCTGTAACAGCATCTTTACTTGCGGGATAATACATTCTGACAGCAATTCTTCTGTATTCGTCTTTGCTGCCAAGTATTTCTTTTCGGCTTGTATCAGTTATAGAAAATGTTTCAGTACCGACAGCATACTGTCCGCTTACATAATTTTGTGGAAGCATAAAAATCCTCTTTTCTATATGTATTTTTGAAAAAACTATCCTTCAATAAGTCCATATTCTTTATACTTATCCATCATCATTCTATAAAGCATCCGATTTCCGAAATATTGTCGATAAGTTGCAGTTTTTTCTTTACCTTCTGATTTCAATTTTTCCATCTGTAACGATTCATATTCATATTGCTTTTTTATATCAGAAAGCATTTTTTCAAAAGCATCCAAACGTTCCATATTTTCACCTACATTTTAACAACATAATCGCCTTTGAGAGAAACTGCAAAAGTCATAGATTTTTGAGATAAAAGTGATCCATAGTTCCATGAAGAACCGCCTTTGGTTTTTCAATTTGATGAAACCCCAGTTTTTCATATAGTTTTATTGCGGTTTCAAGGTTACTGTGGGTTTCAAGGTAAAGCTGTTTATATCCGGCTTCTTTTGCCCAGGTTTCTGCGATATTCATTAGTTCTTTACCGTATCCTTTTCCTTTTTCAGAATCATCAAGATATAGCTTCTGAAGTTCAGCGCACTCGGGAATACCTGCAAATTCAGCAATACCAACTCCGCCTATAACTTCATTATCCTCATTCAAAGCAACAAAGTAGATCCTTTTATTCGCATCACTGTCATAAAATGAGCTTAAATGATCGAGTTCAGGGTCAAAATACACTGTTCCCGGAATATCTAAATTATATCTCTCAAGGTTTGTACGAATTATTTTAGCAATAGCCGAATCATCGGCAGCAGTTATTTTTCTGTATTTTAACATTGGTCTGTTATATGGATCATGAGAAACACACACATAAACTCTATCTTCAAACCCATTAGTTCCACCGTCAGAAGTGTCCTCCAAATCGGGAAGATATGGATTGCAGACCGACTTTTTATCCATTCTGATATACCTCCGTCGTTTTTTTGCAAGAATATATGTCATTTTCTAATTATCTTTGACAAAAACTGCCCTGAAATTGATTATATCACATATAGTTTTTGATGTAAATAGTATCCGAGATTTCTTTAAGAAAATATTCATTGTAACAGGTAAGTTATAATCTGTACAGATAAATAAAATCTTGTAATTATTCCTTGATTATGTTAGAACGTAATGATATAATAAATTAATGATGCAGAGTACACATATCTCCAAATATCATACGAAAAGTTTGAAGCCTTTACAGATCACTCCGTCAGATCGGTGGCATATTGTTATGAACAGATACAGAAAAAATATCTGAAATGGTTTGGTTCTTGATATATTTTTTAAAGTATGTTAAAAGAATAAAATGCAAATAATCAAAAAGGACGATTTTAAATGGATAAAACAAATTGCAGAATTGATCTTCACATTCACAGTACAGCATCGGATGGTACGGATTCTCCCAGCATTTTGCTTGAAAATATAAAAAAAGCCGGGATCGGTATTTTTGCTCTAACGGATCATGACACGATAAGCGGTGCTCTCGAAATACAGAAAATAGTTCCGGATGATATAGTTTTTATTAAGGGTATTGAGTTTTCCTGTAAAACTGCGGCAGGAAAATGCCATATTTTAGGCTATAACTATGATGAAAATGCTCCCGAGTTTAAAAAGATAATCGAAGAAGGAAGAGAAAAAAGGCGCAGGAAGCTTGATAGCCGAATTGAATTTCTCAAAGACAATTTCAGTATTGTACTTTCTCAGGACGAGCTTTCAGAGTTATACAATATGAACAGCGTTGGAAAGCCGCATCTGGGTAACCTTCTCGTTTCAAAAGGATACGCCAAAAACAGAAATGAAGCCATTGAAAAGTATATAAACCCATGCAGGACCAAAAGCGACAGACTTGACGGAAAAGCGGTTGTTGAAGCTATACTTGCATCGGGAGGAACACCGGTATGGGCACATCCGCTTGGCGGTACGGGAGAACAGCTGCTGAACGATGAACAGTTTGCAGATCAGCTTGCAATACTAAAAATGGCAGGAATTAAGGGGCTTGAATGCTTTTATTCAAGGTATACCGAAGAACAGATACGGTATTTGCTTGATGCAGCAGAAAAAAACGAGCTGTTTTCGAGCGGCGGAAGTGACTATCACGGGACTAACAAAACGGTACAGCTTGGCGAGTTGAATTCTTTCGGCAAAGAAATTACAAGTGAGATGATCACGCTGCCGGTCATAACCTAAAAACTATGAAAGAATAACAGAGAGCACTGTTATCGTATGTACTAATCTTGATCCCACTTTTCCATTTATTTTATATCTTGGTCGTTCATATAATTTATTTTCATAAATCAGCAGTTTGCTTAACTTTGCAAGGATCGCTTCGCCGAAACGCTGGAAATGAATGAGTTCACGCTGCCTTAAAAAACGTATTGGATCTTTTACATCATTGTCATCAACAAGTCGGAGAATGTTATCATAGGTAAGCCGTGCTTTCTGTTCGGCAGCGAGATCTTCTGTAAGATCGGCTATAACATCGCCTGTTGACTGAAAAGTGGTAGCTGAAAATGGGGTTCCCGATGCAGCAATCGGATAAATTCCGGTCGTATGGTCAACAAAATACTTATCAAAACCGCTCTCTTTTATCTGTTTTGGAGTAAGGTTTCTTGTCAACTGATAAACTATTGCCGAAACTATCTCCATATGTCCGAGTTCCTCTGTACCGATATCGGTCAAGGTTGCTTTGACTTTGCTGTACGGCATGGAGTATCGCTGTGAAAGATAGCGCATCGCTGCACCGGTTTCACCGTCGGGGCCGCCCAATTGCGTTATAATAAGCTGTGCAAGTCTTGGGTTGGGGTTTTTGATATTTACGGGGTATTGAAGTGCCTTTTTATATGTCCACATCAGTTAGCGCTCCTTTCCCATGGCCACGGGTCATCTGTCCAGTAAAAATGTTCGTCCGAATCATTCTGGATCGCATTCAGCGGACCATATTTTTCGATATAAATGTCAACTGCTTTTTTTCTTCGTTCTTTTATTTCATTGAATTTAGCCAGGGCATTTCTGTCGTTAGGGTGCGTATCAAGGAACAGATTGAGGTCACATAGATAAAAATCGTACATCTGTATTACCTTAAGAAGATCACTTCCACGCATCATCATAATTACCTCCATCGCCTAAAAACGGAAAATAAAGCTCAGGAAAGACTGTTCCTTTTTCAAGAGCAATATTTTCAGGGTAGGTCTTATCATATTTTTGAAACGGAACATAGCACATTGCCAACGGAGTATCCTCCGGGAAAAGGCTTGTTTCATTTTTATATTTTTTATCCATAGCAAGCTCCTCTTTTCTATTTTAATTTCATCACTTCCATTTATATTATATGAAAAAAAATGGCAGAGTGACAAAACAAAAAATAACTGTAAAAAAACATAATATTTTGTTGACAAAAAGTCTCTCTTGATATACAATAAACATATATGACTATTCACCCCAACAAGCATTAATGAGGAAAAAATATGAAAAAACTTATATCAAGATCAATAGCTTTTTTTACTGCGATACTTATATCTGTAAGTGCAGCTTCTATAAATATTTTTGCGGAAGAAGAGGATAATTATCCCGAAGATACAATGATGGATGAAATAACCGATGATGATCCTTCCGATATTGTTGATGATGAAAGCACAACTTCATCAGCTGCATCTGATAACAGCGATATTATTGAAGATCAGGAAGGTGTGATCGGAAATAATGAACGTACAAAGGTTACAAGGCCTGCAAATCGTATTCGCATAATTTCCGAAACAAAGCCTACACTTGATCTTGGAAGTACTTATCAGATCAAATATAAGCTCTACCCTGCTCAAAGCGATGACTACGTTACTTACAAATCTATTAATCCAAGTGTTGCGATGGTTGATGATGATGGACTTGTTTCAGTAGTTGGTGTCGGAACAGCCGTTATTAAGGTCAAAACATCAAAAGGACTGATGGCAAGCGTTAAGATCACTGTTACCGATCCCTATACTTATGGAAACAATAATAAAAAGGTTACTAAAATTGTTCCGGTAAGCGATAATATCACTTTACGGAAGGGTGAAACCTCCTCACTCGGCTACATACTTTATCCCCTCGGTGCGTATGATACTGTGAGCTTCCGTTCGGAAGATCCGTCTATTGCATCGGTAGATCAAAATGGCGTCATAAAAGGAATATCAGACGGTATAACAGATATTATCCTTAAAACATCTTCGGGAAAGAAAGCAGTCTGCAGCGTCAGCGTTTACAGCGATTATTATAAAGGGATCGACGTATCAAAATGGCAGGGCAATATAGACTGGAAAAGGGTCAGCAAAAGCGGTATTGATTTTGCTATGATCAGAAGCTCATTTGGCTCGACCGATGTTGATATTAAGCTAAAAAGGAATGTCAAGGGCTGCGAGAAATATGGTATTCCCTATGGATTTTATCATTACACTTATGCAAGAAATGTTTCAGAGGCAAAAAAAGAAGCACGATTTTTCCTTAAAACAATAAAAAATTACAGTCCCGAATATCCTGTTGTACTTGACATTGAAGAAAGCTTCTATAATTCAATGTCACGAAAAGAGGTCACGAATATCATAACGGCATTTATGGAAGAACTTGAAAATGCAGGTTATTTCGCCATGATATACAGCGGTGCAAAGTTCCTTACAGACAATACATATATTGAAAAGCTTACCGCCTACGATATTTGGGTCGCTTGCTGGGGTGACGAGGAACGTCTTATGAGCAATTACGACTACCATTATGGAATGTGGCAGTACAGCTCAACGGGAAGAATAAAAGGTATTAACGGCAACGTTGACCTTAATTACGCATTCAAGAATTATCCGCAGAGGATACGTTCAAACGGACTGAACAATCTTTAAACATAAACGACCTCATTTTACAATTATTTTGAATATAAGCCGCTACAATTATAATTACGATACTTTAATTTACCGGAGGATAAAATGTCAGATAAAAAATATGCCGTTCTCATTGATGCAGAAAATGTTTCGGACAAATATATAAAAGCCATTCTTGATGAAATATCAAATGAAGGCACGATCACATTTAAAAGGATCTACGGCGACTGGACTCGCCCGGGACTTTCCTCATGGAAAAACATCCTTCTCAACCACTCTATCACGCCGATACAGCAATATGGCTACACAACGGGAAAAAGCTCGACCGATTCGGCAATGATAATAGATGCAATGGACATTCTTTATTCGGGCAGCGTTGATGGATTCTGCATTGTTTCCAGTGACAGCGACTTTACTCGGCTTGCTGTAAGGCTTCGCGAATCGGGAATGAATGTCATTGGTATGGGTGAAAAGAAAACGCCAAAGGCTTTCATTGCAGCCTGCAACATTTTCAAACATCTTGAAATAATTGGAGATTCCGATAAGGTAGAGAGCCGTGAAAACGAATCGGGAGCGTCCGATGATCTTTCGATCGCCAATATCAAGCGAGCAGTTGCAGAAATAGTGTCCGATGTTTCGGATGAAAGCGGCTGTGCTGCACTCAGCGATGTTGGAAATATCCTTATAAAGCGTTTCCCAAGCTTTGATGTTCGTCATTTTGGCTTTAAAAAGCTTACTCCGTTTATTAAATCACTTGGGCTTTATGATATTATTTCCGTACCGAATCAACTGAATCCCAATGTTAAGGTCGTACTTATAAAGGAGAAAAGCTGATGGATGCAAAACTGTCTGATTTTTCGGCGGCAATATTCGACCTTGACGGTACGCTTGCCGATTCAAACACGGTTTGGGATAAGCTTGACAGGATGATCCTTGAAAAATACGCTGTAACAGCGGATGATGATCTTGTCAGCAAGCTTGCATCAATGACTTACCAACAGGCAGCGGATGCTTTGAGAAAGCTTGGTATTCCGATAACCGATGAGGAATTTACAAAAGAGATAAATGTTCTTGCAAAGCTTGAATATGAGAACAATATTCCTCTTAAATCGTATGCTTCGGAGCTTCTTCGTGAAATGAAGGCTATTGGTATGAAGATCGTGCTTGCGACCGGCTCCCCTGCCGAGCTTTTTGAGCCTTTTCTGCGAAGGCATGGTGTTTACAGCTTATTTGACGGCTTTATCACAACAGATGAAGTCGGTAAAAGCAAGGATCAACCCGATATATATATTAAAGCTGCGGAAATTGCCGGTTTTCCTCTTTCAGAATGTGTTATTTTTGAAGATACGCTTACAGCTGTCCGAACAGCGTCCCAAACAGAAGCTTATGTTTGCGCTGTTTATGACAAGTATTCGGAGCAAAGCATTGACGAAATAAAAAAATTATCTGACAAATATGTATATTCTTTTGCTAATTTGTTATAATTTTTAATAATATTGTTTTTTTTACAAAAATGTATTATAATGTAATTGAAGCATTGTACCTACTGATGAAATTGCTAATAAAAACAGGAGAATTGTTATGGATTCTTATATTGTAAGACAAGCACTTATGGACTCTGACCAGAAAACGTTTGGTTATGAAATATTATATGCCGACAGCAGCTTCGGCGAAGTACAGACCGATGACTCGACTGCGGCCAATGCCATTGAAAACTTCCTTTCATCTATGAACAGTGAGAAGTTTACAAGCGGAAAGATCGCTTTTCTGACCTTTACGCAGAGTCTGTTAGAAAAAAACATACCGAAAATGTTTGAAACAAGCAAGCTCGTTGTTCAGATCGAAGATTCGCTTATCACGAATCCTATGTCCCACAGCTATATAACAAAGCTTAAGCAGAGCGGTTACAAGATCGCAGTTATTGATTTTGAATTTGCTCCGAGATTTTTCGGGATCCTTGATATTGTTGACTATATAAAGATCAATTTTTCGAGAGAAGATCCTTCGCTGGAAAATCTTGTGAAGATCGGTATGTCATTCGGCAAAAAGGTTATTGCCTATAATATTGAAACAGCTGAACAATATGAACGCGCAAAAGCTCTCGGCTGCTCATATTTCCAGGGTTCATACCTTGCGCAGAAGACTTCTTCGACAGTTAAAAAGGCTAATCATCTTCAGAGCAACTTCTTCCTTCTTATGATCGCAGTCACAAAGGATGAGCCTGACATTGATGAGATCGAGGAGATCATTTCCCGTGATGTATCGCTTACATATTCGCTTCTCAAGCTTGTCAATTCTGCTTATTTTGCGCTCAGGAACCGTGCTCGTTCTGTAAAACAGGCACTTGTTATACTTGGTATCGGACAGCTCAAGCAGTGGATATATCTTCTCAGCTTTAAGCAGGATGACGGTTCACAGGATGAACTTGTAAAGCTTTCATTCCTCCGTGCAATGTTTGCTTCGGAACTTGTTGTGCTCGGTTCAGATATGCCGATCTCACGTTCGGAGGGTTATCTTCTCGGAATGTTCTCAACACTTGACAAGCTCATGGCTATTTCTCTCGACGAAGCACTTGAACAGCTGCCGATAAGCGATGAGATCAAAGACGGTCTTCTTAAAGGTGAAGGCAAGGCAGGAACGCTGTTATCTCTTGTTCTTTCCTACGAAAAGGCAGATTGGAGAAATATGAGTATTGCTGCGGAAGAGCTTGGAATATCCTCTTCGCTTATTGCACAGAAGTATTTTGAATGCGTTGAAAGCGTAAATGATATCTGGAACGGTCTTACACAGGCTAATGATGAATTAGTTGACTGATTTATACTAATCCCCGATTATAAAGTGTACAAAAAATCAAGCAAAAACTCGCATATATGGATTTTGCGCAGATTTTTTGTCTACACTTTAATGAGGGATTAGTATTAAACATAAAAAAAGCTGCATCATAATCGGTGCAGCTTTTTTTATTTGAATTTTCTTAAAAAAGTAGGTCTGAACCACTTGATGTATGCCTCTTTTATTACGGTCAGGCAATAATCGTATAAAAAAAAGATAAGGTTCATTATCACAATAAGCGCAGGGATCATAAATTCGCCCAGAAATCCGAATTCTTCAAAAATATCTATCGTTCCGAAGATATATACCGTTGCATAATAAATAAGTATCATTGCAGCATCAAAAACGACCAGCTTTATTATCAATGCTATAGCTTTTGCTTTCATTTTATCTACGGTATCTTTAAGAACAGGATAATATCCGAAAAGGACGCCGAAAAAAATGGCAGCTTCCTTATCGGGAGTTATGAAAAATGAGAGTATCGCAACAACGATGTAGGTCACGAGTGCCCATGACGGTGAGATCTCGATCGCAACCACAGAAATGAGCATTCCCGCAAAAAGCGGAAGAGTCATATTAAGCGGAGGAAATACCGCTGTCAGAAACATCATTGTTAGACAGAGTGCCGCAACTATACCGCCGAGCGAAACCTTATAGCTTACTTTTTTTGAATTTATATTTTCGGTCAATTCAGTTTTTTTCATATTCACCAGCCGTAAAAACATACAAAATCTTTAATTGTATTATATCATTTTTTTGCGGATAAGTCAATTATTTTACTGCATTGTTTTGAGTAAAAACTACAAGTTCTGATAAGAAAACACTGATTTACCATACTTTACAAAATAAATATTGACAAAATTCAAATAATGAGGTAAAATGTAAAATATATTGTATTTGATAGGTATTTTCACAGTGTATCAGGCGAAAACACTTTATCGGATATGCACTATTTTAAAAGGGAGATACTAAAAATGATATTGAACGGTTCACAGATCATACTTGAATGTCTTCTTGAACAGGGCGTTGATACTGTATTTGGCTACCCGGGCGGAGCTGTACTCAACATTTATGACGCTCTTTATGATTACAGCGACAAGATCAAGCATATCCTTACTTCTCACGAGCAGGGTGCTTCACACGCAGCTGACGGTTATTCCCGTACAACAGGAAAAACCGGTGTAGTTATTGCTACATCCGGTCCGGGTGCTACAAACCTTGTTACAGGTATTGCAACAGCATATATGGACAGCATTCCTATGGTTGCCATCACAGGCAATGTCGGCACTTCCCTCCTCGGACTCGACAGCTTCCAGGAAGTTGATATCACAGGTATCACAATGCCTATAACAAAGCACAACTATATCGTCAAGGATGTAAAAGACCTTGCTGATATTATCAGAGAAGCTTTCTATATTGCAAATTCGGGCAGAAAGGGTCCTGTTCTTATTGATATACCAAAGGATATCACAGCTGCAAAATGCGAATTTGAACATAAGGAACCGATGAAGCCTACATATTCGGTAGATGAAGCCGAGATCGAAAATGCGGTAAAGGTCATCACAGCTGCAAAGAAGCCAATGATCTACGCAGGCGGCGGTGCTGTTCTTTCCGGTGCATTTGATGAGCTTGCAGAATTTGCAGAGCTTGTTGACGCTCCTGTTTCGCTTACTCTTATGGGACAGGCTGCTTTTGATAATACCTGTCCGCGTTACACAGGTATGCTCGGAATGCACGGAACAAAGACTTCTTCACTTGCAGTAAGCGAGTGTGATCTTATGATCGTTGTCGGTTCAAGATTCTCCGACCGTGTTACCTGCAATGCAAAGAGCTTTGATGAGATCATGCAGGGCAAAAAGATACTTCAGTTTGAGATCGACAGTGCCGAGATCAACAAAAATGTTGCGATCACTGACAAGGTTATCGGTGATATCAAGCTTGCACTTTCCCTTATCAATAAGAAGCTTGAAAAGCAGGATCATCACGAATGGATGTCTGACATTGAAAAGTGGAAGGCTGAATATCCGCTTATCCAGGTTTCCTCAAACCCCGATGATATTATTCCGCAGTATGTTCTTGAAACTCTTTGCGAGCTTACAGACGGAAATGCAGTTATCACAACAGAGGTTGGTCAGCATCAGATGTGGACAGCTGAATTCTTTAATTTCTCCAAGCCGAACAGCATTGCTACTTCGGGCGGACTCGGAACAATGGGTTACGGACTTGGCGCTGCTATCGGAAGCAAGGTTGGAAATCCCGATAAGTACGTTATCAATATTGCCGGCGACGGAAGCTTCTATATGAATATGAATGAGCTTACAACGCTTTCAAAGTACAATCTCCCTGTTATAGAGCTTGTATTCAACAACTCCGTTCTCGGAATGGTTCGTCAGTGGCAGAAGCTTTTCTACAACAACAAGTTCTCACAGACAACACTTGAAAAGGCAACCGATTTTGAAATGCTCGGTAAGGCTCTCGGTGTTGAGGCTTACACGATCAGCAAGAAGGATGAAGTTCGTCCGACGCTTGAAAAGGCTCTTGCAGCAAACGGTCCTGTTCTTATCAATTGTCTTATCGACAAGGATATAAATGTTCTTCCTATGGTACCTGCAGGTGCTTCTATCGCTGAACCTATACTTGAAATAAAGTAAAATACAAATAATAAATACGCCGAACATTTTGCTTGGATGTTCGGCGTATTTTTATATGAATTATTTTCTCTCTCTGTTCACATAGTCAATGAATTTCTGCATTGTTGCATTTAGACGGGAGGTTTTCACAAAGGCAAGTCCGACTTCACGGGTATTTATCTTTGAATTGAGAGGTATTTCGGTCAGCTCTCCGTTTTGAATTTCTTTTTCAACGAACTGTTTTACAACGCAGGAAACACCCATACCGATCTTTGTGAATTCGATGAGCATATCCATATTGCTGACTTCGAGAATATGCTTCGGTTCGATGCTGTTCTCCTTAAAGAACTTGTCAACATGATGACGGGAAACATTTTCGCTGTCGAGAAGCATGATATTTGCATTCTCAAAGATATCCGATTCGTTGCGAAGCGCAAGATTTTCAAGATAATTAGGCGTTGCTGTAAAAATATCCTCTATTTCGCCAAGCGAGATAAATGAAAGCTCAGTCATATTATCGGGTTTTACCATAAGACCCACATCAATTACGCCGTCCATAAGCATTTTATGTATCCTTGATGATGACTGACATTCAATAGTGATCTTTATATGCGGATTTTCATTGATAAAACCTTTGAGATAAGGAAGAAGCATCGCTTTACAGAGCACGGAGCTTGCGCCGAGCCGAAGTCTGCCTATTCCAAGCTCGTTTATACTGCGGAGCTTGTCCTCTCCTGCTTTGATTATATCAAAGGCTGATTTTAGCTCATCATAGAAAACCTTTCCCTCATCGGTGAGCGTTACTCCCCTGTGATTTCTGTTAAAAAGCACCGTTCCGAGATTTTCTTCCATTTTTGTTATTGCTTTGCTGATAGCAGGCTGGCTTATATAGTTAAGTTCGGCTGCTTTTGATATACTTTCACATTCGGCTACTGCGCAAAAAAGTCTGTATCTGTTCAGATTGCTTTCGGAAATCATAATTTCAACTCCTAATTTTCATAACCTGAATTTATATCAGATATTCATATTATGTATTTGAATTATACCATAAAATGTGTTATAATGCAACTATAAGTTTTGAACACGAAAGGACGATTTTTTATGGGTATGACTATGACGCAGAAAATTCTGGCTGCTCATGCAGGACTTGATTCTGTAAAAGCAGGTCAGCTTATAAACTGCAAGCTCGACATTGTTCACGGCAACGATGTAACGACCCCTGTTGCTATCAATGAATTCAACAAGGCAGGATTTACCAAGGTTTTTGATAAGAGCAAGATCACAATGATAATGGATCATTTCACGCCTAACAAGGATATCAAATCCGCAATGAACTCAAAGCAGTGCCGTGAATTTGCATCCAAATATGATATAGACTACTACTATGATGTCGGCGAAATGGGCATTGAACACGCACTTCTTCCCGAAAAAGGTATCGTCGGTGCAGGCGACTGCATTATCGGTGCTGACAGTCACACCTGCACATACGGTGCTCTCGGTGCATTCTCCACGGGTGTCGGATCAACCGACATGGCAGCAGGCATGGCAACGGGTATGGCTTGGTTCAAGGTTCCTTCCGCTATCAAATTCAATCTCACAGGCAAGCTCAATAAGTATGTAATGGGCAAGGATGTTATCCTTCACATTATCGGTATGATAGGTGTTGACGGTGCGCTTTACAAGTCT
>JBJFFR010000158.1:0-7604 GCA_051891935.1 Oscillospiraceae bacterium | reverse complement strand
ATTTAACCTATGGATAAAATACGGCGGCTATAATACGCCCACTCAGCGTCAAACTCCCTTGACAGGCGGCAGCCTGCCTGCAGTCGTCTTCAAGGTAAACAAGTTTACCTGATTGGACGTATTCTATCCGCCGTCTTTATCCATAGAACAAATGGTTATTAGTATAAACTGTACAAAAAATCGAGCATAATCTTGTAGCTGTTGAAACAGCTTTATATGGATTATGTGAAGATTTTTTGTCTACAGTTTAATTGGTTTTTATACTAATCTTTAATCGTTCTGTAGACAAAGACGGCAGATAGAACACAGCCAATCAAGGAAAGCGACCGCAGCAAGGCTTGGTACCTTGCAAGGGAGTTTGACGCCGAGTGGCTGGGTTATAGCTGACGGATTTGTCTATAGGTTGGTTAAAGATTAGTATTAGGAATACGCTGATTAAAGCGCAGCGTTCGTTTCGCCGTTTTGAGAAATGTACGAGTTTGCGCCTTTGAGGACATTTTGAAAAACGGCTGAAACGTATTAATCAGCGTTTCCTTAGTATTTGATGTAAGAAATAATAACGGATATTGTTAAGAATAGTTGGTTGAAAAGAACGAATATGCGTGATATAATGTGAAACATAAGGTATGAAAATACTGAAATGAATGAATTTCATATTTTTCGGAAAATTAAAAGGGGGGCAAATGCTTTGATAAGCGACAGACTGAAAGAACTGCGGCGTGAAAAGGGGTACAGCCTTGAATATGTTGCGGAAAAGATAAATGTTTCAAGACAGACCGTTTCAAAATGGGAGTCGGGCGATACTGTTCCCGATGTACTGAAATGCAAAGAGCTTGCCGATATCTATGATGTTTCAATGGATGAGCTTTTGACCGAAAAAGGCGAAGACCCCGAGGAAAAAAGAACGGGAAGGTATATGTTCGGTGTTGTAAGAGTCGGCGAGAGAGGTCAGATCGTCATTCCGAGAAGGGCAAGAAAGGTTTTCGGAGTGGGAAAGGGCGATATGCTCCTTGTGCTCGGCGATGTGAAAAAAGGGATGGCGTTGGTCCCGATAAAGGATCTGAAAAATCAGTTAGGTTTTGATACGACGGAGGCAGATGACGATGAGTATGATAAAGATCAATAAGCTTACTAAATCTTATAAAGACATAACGGCGGTCAACGGACTTTCGCTCGAAGTGAACGAGGGAGAGCTGTTCTCACTGCTCGGCGTAAACGGCGCAGGAAAGACAACGACCATTAAAACTATGTGCTGCCTTTGTCCGTTCGATTCGGGAAGCGTTGAGATCGGCGGCTTTGACGTTGCGAAGCAGCCCGAAAAGGTAAAGGAGATCATCGGAGTTTCGCCGCAGGAAACAGCAGTTGCGAAAAATCTTTCCGTTTATGAAAATCTTGTACTTATGGGCGGCGTTCACGGCTTTTCAAAGGATAAGTCAAAGAAAATTGCCGAGGAAATGATCTCAAAATTCAAGCTTGAAAAGTATCGTGACAAGCAGGCAAAGAAGCTTTCGGGCGGCTGGCAGAGAAGATTGAGCATTGCAATGGCGCTTGTTTCCGACCCGAAGGTGCTTTTCCTTGACGAACCTACACTCGGACTTGACGTTATCGCACGTTCGGAGCTTTGGGACGTTATCCGTGAGCTAAAAGGAAAGGTCACGATAATCCTTACAACGCATTATCTTGAAGAGTCGGAGAGCCTTTCCGACCGTGTGGGTGTTATGCGTGACGGAAAGCTGCTTTTCTGCGGAAAATGCGATGAGCTTGTGAGCCAAACAGGCGCAGAGAACTTTGAAGCTGCGTTTGTCAAGGTCGTAAAGGAGGGACAGGAATAATGAAGATATCCGCTTTTTCATCGAGAGTTACAAAGGAAATAGTCCGTGACCCGTTGAGCCTTGTTTTCGGCATTGGATTCCCGATCATCCTGCTTCTGCTGCTCACGGCGATAAATGCAAATGTTCCGGGAAATATTTTCAGTATTGCAAAGCTAACCCCGGGCGTGGCTGTGTTCGGATATTCATTCCTTACGCTCTTTTCGGCACAGCTTGTTTCGGGCGACCGCTGTTCTGCGATGCTCCAGCGTCTTTTCACAACGCCAATGTCGGCTGCTGAATTCATACTCGGCTATATGCTGCCGCTTTTCCCGATGGCGGTCGTGCAGAGCATTGTCTGCTTCGTAACGGCGGTCATACTCGGGTTTGAACCGTCTGTAAATATTGTGTTTTCGATACTGCTTATGCTCCCGTCTGCGCTGTTTTTTATCGGACTTGGAGTTTTGTGCGGAACGGTTTTGAGCGAAAAGGCGGTAGGCGGTCTTTGCGGTGCGCTTCTTACAAACCTTACAGCGTTCACATCAGGCGCATGGTTCGAACTCGGAATGGTCGGCGGCGGCTTCAAGAAGGTCTGCGAGCTGCTCCCGTTCGCACACAGCGTTTATATCGGAAGAAATGCGCTTGCAGGAAACTTCTCGGCTGTCTTCCCCGATATGTACTATGTTGTGGGATATATGATCGCAGCTTTGGTACTTGCTGTACTTCTTTTCACAAGGAAAATGAGATCAATTTAATGCAAAAATTTACACAGCATTTTAACGAGTGAATTATTCTTTTCGAAAATATTAACAAACTATTGTAGGGGACGGGTTTCCCGTCCCGTTGTCACCAATAGTATTAAAAAACGGGACGGGCGACCCGTCCCCTACAGTAAAATACACCGGTTGCGGCCATATTTTCATAAAAATTTCATTATTTGTTAACTCATTGAAATACTGTGCAAAAATTTATAAAAACTCTTGACATTACAAAGATTATGTGATATAATATTTTCTCGTAAGTGATTGAAAAATAGCACTACTGTCCGTGTTATGTGATGGGCTGCTATGCTGATCATATAATATTTACAGAGATGAGGTGTTACGAATGAGAGAGGGTATCCATCCTAATTACGAGGAAACCACTATTACCTGTGCTTGCGGCAACGTAATCAAGACAAGATCTACCAAGAAGGATATCAAGGTAGAAATCTGCTCCAAGTGCCATCCTTTCTACACAGGTAAGCAGAAGCTTGTTGACACAGGCGGACGTATTGACAAATTTAAGAAGCGTTTCGGTATGGACAAGTAATTGTTTTCGGAACAATCGCAGCCTGCGTTATTTCTTCGCAGGCTGTTTTTTTATATCGGATAAGGGAGGCTGCGGCTTTGGAGGACTATTCAACTATTCGAGCTTTTGCAAAGGACAGCTTTATCGAGAAGAAATCGGAGTTCATCGGTTATATCTCACCTGCAAAAACGAACGATGAGGCTGTTGAATTCATAAATAAGATTCGTGCCGAACACCGTAAGGCAACGCACAATGTTTATGCTTATATCCTGCGTGAGGGCAATACTTCACGCTATTCCGACGACGGCGAGCCGCAGGGAACTGCAGGCGTACCCGTTCTGGATGTTCTTCAAAAGGAGGGACTGACCGATGTCTGCTGCGTTGTGACGAGATATTTCGGGGGAATACTGCTTGGCGGCGGCGGACTTGTCCGTGCGTATTCACATTCGGCAAAAATTGCGGTAGACGCTGCGGAAAGACTTATAATGTGCAGCGCTTATCCCATGAAAATAAAGATGGACTATGACCTTTACAGCAAGATAACCTATCTTCTGCCCGATTTTGAGGTGAAGATACTTGATACGGATTTCGGCGCCGATGTTACGGTTTCTCTGCTCGTGAAAAAGGCGTTCGCCGAACCTTTGCAAAAGAAGCTTATCGACGCTTCAAACGGCAGGATATCCGTTGTGCAGGGTGATGAGGTATTTGAAAATTTTGCTTGATACTTTGTTAAAAACGCTGAAAATTGTTTGAAAAAAAGGTTTTTTGAAGGCGTAAATTGTATATTAATGTGTTGTGATAAAGCAATAGAACAGATATTATGTTACACGGTATTTAACGAGTGAATTGTTTTTTTAAAATATTAACAAACTATTGTAGGGGACGGGTTTCCCGTCCCGTTGTCACCAATACTTTCAAAAAAACGGGACGGGCGACCCGTCCCCTACAGTAAAATACGCCGGCTGCGACCATATTTTTATAAAAAATTTATTGTTTGTTTACTTGTTGAAATACCGTGTATTATGTCAAGGGAGGAAAAAGTTATGACGATCCGTGAGCAGAGTGAAGTCATGGAGCTTGGAACGCTTTGCGAATTCGCCTGCCTTTCGAGAAATTCGGGGAAAAGGGCAAGACCCGAGCCGAAATGCCCGATAAGAACTGAATTCCAGCGTGACAGGGACAGGATACTGCACAGCAATTCCTTCCGCAGACTTAAACATAAAACGCAGGTTTTTCTCGACCCAGTGGGCGACCATTACAGAACACGCCTTACGCATACTCTTGAGGTTTCGCAGATCGCAAGAACGCTTTCGACTGCTCTGCGCCTTAACAGTGACCTTACCGAAGCCATTGCGCTCGGTCACGACCTTGGTCACACACCGTTCGGTCACGCAGGCGAGAGGATACTCAACGAGATCTGCCCGAACGGATTCACTCACTATGAGCAGTCCGTCCGTGTTGTTGATTACATAGAAAAAGAGGGAAAGGGACTTAACCTTACCTATGAAGTGAAAAACGGCATCGTCTGCCACACGAATAAGATCGCAAAGACGAGAGAGGGTTATATCGTCCGTCTTGCAGATAAGATCGCTTATATCAACCACGATATTGACGACTCCATCCGTGCAGGCATCATCACCGAAAACGACCTGCCGAAGACTGCAACGGACATACTCGGACACTCCAAGAGCGAGCGCATCACTGCGCTCATCACCTCGGTCGTAAACAACGGAGCGGAGAATATCGCAATGTCGGACGAGGTTCGCAAGGCTCTTGACGTTTTAAGCGATTTTATGTTTGACAACGTTTATCGGAATTCCATTGCAAAGTCCGAGGAATCAAAGGCGATGATGCTCATCGAGAAGCTCTACAATTATTTCCTCAAAAATCCCGACAAGCTCCCCGATGAATACAAGCGCATCCGTGAGATAAAGGGCTCGGACAGAGCCGTTACCGACTACATTGCAGGAATGACGGACAGCTACGCTATCGCAGTTTACGAGGATCTTTATATCCCGAAGGGCTGGCGTGACGCAAAATTATAATACGCTGACGGGCAATGCCTGCGGCGTTCGATGAAACCGAGTGAGGTTCTATGGCATTACCTGATAGCTTTATTTTAGATCTAAAACAGAATAATCCGATAGAAACCGTTATGAGCAGCTATGTGACGCTGAAGCGAAGCGGACGGGGGGCAATGTGCCTTTGTCCGTTCCATTCGGAGAATTCACCGTCCTGCAGCGTCAACACATCGGGGCAGTACTTCCATTGCTTCGGCTGCGGCGCTGGCGGCGATGTCATAACGTTCATAATGAAGATAGAGAATCTTTCCTATATCGAGGCGGTAAAGTTCCTTGCCGACAAGGCAGGAATGCAGATGCCCGATAATGGTGAGAGCAGCGATCTTGCCCGTGTTAAAGCAAGGGTGCTCGAGATAAACCGAACGGCTGCACGTTATTTTTTTGAAATACTTGCAAAGTCGCCGCTCGGGGAAAAGGGGCGCAGATACTTTGCCGAAAGACAGCTTTCAAAGGATACTATTATAAAATACGGTCTTGGCTATGCTCCCGATGACTGGCACGGTCTGCATTATTTTATGCGTGAAAAAGGCTATACCGACGACGAGCTTGTATTGGCAAATCTTTGCACGAAAAGCTCAAAAGGCGCTGTTTTTGATTCGTTCCGTGACAGAGTTATCTTCCCAATAATCGACCTTCGGGGAAATGTTGTCGCATTCGGCGGAAGAATAATCGACGGAAGCGGACCGAAATACCTTAATTCATCCGATACGCCCGTTTTCAAGAAAAGCCGCAATCTTTTCTCGCTCAACTTTGCAAAGCGCTCGACCGAACGCAAGCTCATACTTGCCGAAGGCTATATGGACGTTATTGCAATAAATCAGGGCGGCTTTGAAAATGTTGTTGCAACGCTCGGAACGGCGCTGACCTCCGAACAGGCAAGACTGATAAAGCAGTATGCCGACGAGGTCGTTATCGCATACGATTCGGACGGTCCGGGGCAGGCTGCAACGCACAGGGCGATAAATCTTCTTTCCGAAGCAGGTCTTGAAGCACGAATAATCAAGATGGAGGGCGCAAAAGACCCCGATGAATACATAAAAAAGTTCGGTTCTGCACGTTTCAGGCAGCTTCTTGAACGCTCGGACGGCGCTATCGACTTTGAGATGAACAAATGCGCCTCGGGTCTTGATCTTGAAAGTGAAAATGACAAGGTCACCTACCTTAAACGCTGTGTTTCGCTCTTTTCGGACATTGCTTCGCCTATCGAGCGTGAGGTTTACATCGGCAAGCTTGCAAAGCAGTGTGATGTTGACCGTGACGCTATCAAGCATCAGGTGAACGCCGTCATAAAGAAAAAGATCAACCGCTCACAGCAGGATGAAAACCGTGAGATACGGACTTTCAGCAAGCAGCGGCGCGAAAATCCCGACAGTGCGGCTCATCCGAGGGAATACAAGGCGGAGTGCGGCATAATTTCTTATCTTTCGTCCAATCCCGATGAGCTTGAATATGTTACAGGCAGGATAAGCGCTGCAGATTTTGTGACAGATTTCAACAGAAGTGTTTTTGAAAAATTAACAGAAAAGATAAAAAATTCGGTGGAATTTGACGTTTCACTTCTTCAAAGTGAATTTTCGGCTGACGAAATGGGTAGAATATTTTCGGTCATTGTCACAAATCAGCAGGTCGATATCACGAGAGAGATACTTGATGATTACATAAATATTCTTAAAAGCTGCGCAGAAAGCAGAGTTGAAGCGTCTGCGATGTCGGACGATGATTTTCTGCGTTATTTTGAGGGGCTGAAAAAGTCGAAATAGAAAAAATGAAGGTAATTCCATTACGGAATTGAATATACAGGAGGAAGTTTATATTATGGCAGAAAAAAGAACTATCGAAAGCCTTATGGAACAGGGCAAGGCAAGCGGAAAGCTGTCCACAAAGGAGATCACGGACGTTCTCGAAGATCTTGAATTTGACGTTGATCAGATGGAAAGCTTTTACGAAAGCTGTACAAACAACAACATCGAGATCATTGACGATTTTTCGCTTGAAAATTTCGACGAGGATATCCCTCTCGGTGAAGATGATCTTGAGCTTTCGCTCTCGACAGAGGGTATCGCTATCGACGACCCCGTAAAGATCTATCTCAAGGAAATAGGCAGAGTTCCTCTCCTTTCCGCCGAAGAAGAGATCGAGCTTGCCGAGAGAATGGCAAAGGGCGACAAAAAGGCGAAGAAGCGTCTGTCCGAGGCTAACCTCCGACTTGTTGTTTCCATTGCAAAGCGCTATGTCGGCAGAGGAATGCAGTTCCTTGATCTTATCCAGGAAGGCAATCTCGGTCTTATCAAGGCTGTTGAAAAGTTCGATTATACAAAGGGCTTCAAGTTCTCGACCTACGCAACATGGTGGATACGTCAGGCTATCACCCGTGCTATCGCCGATCAGGCAAGGACTATCCGTATCCCTGTTCACATGGTTGAAA
>JBJFFR010000157.1:0-95636 GCA_051891935.1 Oscillospiraceae bacterium | reverse complement strand
GACTTGGATTATTCTATCTGTCGGCTTTGTCTATAGAACGATTAAAGATTAGTATTATTTACCTAATTATACATCAAAAATCTGCAAACTTCAAGATTAAATCTCCGTTTTTTTAATTGTTTGGGCGAAATAAATTATCTGTGATTAATATTGTGGCACGGTATTTCAACGAGTAAACAAACAATGAAATTTCAATAAAAATATGGTCATAATCACCGTTTTTTATGGTATTGATAACATCGGGACGGGAAACCCGTCCCCTACAATAGTTTGTTAATAATTTTGTGAGAAATAATTCACTCGTTAAAACACCGTAAATATTGTGTTTGAATTATTGATTTTATATTTAGTTTATGGTATAATTTTGTCATTATATGAAAGAAAGCAGGAAAGAATGTGAAAATATGTATTGATGCGGACGGCTGCCCCGTTGTTGATGAAACCGTAAGGCTTGCCGCAAAATACAATATCGAGTGCGTTATACTCTGTGATACTTCACATAAGATCGAAAGAGAAAATGTACGGACAATAGTTGCCGACAAGGGCGCTGACAGCGTTGATCTGAAGCTTGTGAATCTTCTGGAAAAGGGAGATATCGCCGTAACGCAGGATCACGGACTTGCTGCGCTGTGTCTTGGAAAGGGCGCGTATGCGCTCGATCAGGACGGCAGGGAATACACCTCGGACAACATTTCGGGACTGCTCGAATTCAGAGCGATACACAAAAAGCTGCGCAGGAGCGGAGGACATTTAAAGGGTGCGCACAAGAGGACAAGCGAACAGGATAAGGCTTTTGAAAAAGCTCTTGACGATTTGATTTGTCGGATCAACGGGTATTTTTTGTTGACAAAGTAGAAAAAATAACGTATCATATATTTTGAATAGCCGATCATTTAGCGGCTTTTATACGTTACTGTTTGGGGCGGTTTAGATTTTATTTCAAAGGACAGCAGTTTAAATGATAAAGAACTTTAAGGGCAGTATAATGCTGCTCATAACATCGCTGATATGGGGAACGGCTTTTGTTGCCCAGAGTGAGGGAATGAACTATGTTGAGCCGTTTACATACAACGCTCTGCGAACACTTCTCGGGGGGATCGTACTTATCCCCGTGATAATGCTTTTCCGCTTTCTTGACAGGAAAAACGGGAAAGAAAAGGCGAAATTTTCACTGAAAAATACGGTCGTCGGCGGTATGTGCTGCGGAGCCGCTCTTTTCATCGCAAGCTCGTTCCAGCAAGCAGGCATTGCCCATACAACGGCAGGAAAAGCAGGCTTTGTAACGGCGCTGTATATCGTTATCGTTCCGATAATCGGGATATTCCTGCACAGGAAAATGCCGCTGAAAATGTGGCTGTTCGTTGCGGTCGCGCTTGTCGGATTCTGGCTGCTCTGCATTAAGGAGAATTTCGGGATATCTGTCGGCGATCTGCTTGTATTTTGCGGAGCGATAGTTTTTGCGGTGCATATAACGGTCATAGATCATTTCAACGAAAAAGGAACAGACGGCGTTCTTATGTCCTGCAT
Source organism: Oscillospiraceae bacterium (assembly GCA_051891935.1). Taxonomy (GTDB): domain Bacteria; phylum Bacillota; class Clostridia; order Oscillospirales; family Ruminococcaceae; genus UMGS363. The sequence goes on along the minus strand of JBJFFR010000157.1, from coordinate 94,109 downwards.
ACAGTTTTTCACGGCAGGTCTGCTAATGCTGATATGTATGTTCATCTTTGAAAAGCCTGTTATCGCAAATATCGTTGACGCAGGCGGAACGATACTTTATGCAGGAATAATGTCCTGCGGAGTGGCTTACACACTTCAGATACTCGGTCAAAGGCACACCGAACCGACGCTTGCGACCCTGCTTATAAGTCTTGAATCGGTATTTGCGGCGCTTTCGGGCTGGCTTATTCTCGGCGAAAAGCTGAATATGAAGGAATTTTTCGGATGCGTCCTTATTTTTGCGGCTGTTATACTTGCACAGGTTGCAGGTACTGATAAAAAAATTGAAAAGAACGGAGAGGGACAATGAAAAAGTATTTAAGCAAGATTATCTTTGGTGCGTTTATGCTTGCATTTCTGATATGCTGCATGATCTCCGCACCGATTTCCGATGCGGTCGGAACGCTCTGGTCGCTTCTTCCTCCGATAGTGGCTATCGGACTTGCACTTATCACAAAAGAGGTGTATTCTTCACTTTTTGTCGGAAGTCTTACGGGTGCGGTTATCTATGCCGCTGCGACGTCATCGGGCCTCGAGGGAGTTTTCACGACCGTTGTTCATGACGGACTTATCGCAAATCTCGCAGATGCTTACAATGTCGGAATACTTGTATTCCTTGTTGTTCTCGGCACGATCGTTGCGCTTATGAACAAGGCAGGCGGAAGCAAGGCTTACGGTGAATGGGCTGCAAAGCATATCAAGTCAAAGGTCGGCGCTTGTATTGCGACATTCGTTCTCGGTGCGCTTATTTTCGTGGATGACTACTTCAACTGCCTTACCGTAGGTTCGGTAATGCGGCCTATATCGGACAAGCACCGTGTTTCACGTTCAAAGCTTGCATATATAATTGACGCTACCGCCGCACCGATCTGTATAATCGCTCCGGTGTCCTCGTGGGCAGCAGCCGTGAGCGGAACCGTTGAGGGCGTAAACGGAATACAGCTTTTCATCAATACGATACCGTATAATCTTTATGCGCTCCTTACGATAATAATGGTCGTTTTCATAGCTCTCACAGGTGTAAATTACGGCCCGATGAGAGTTCACGAAGAAAATGCCGAAAAGGGCGATCTTTTCACGACACGAAGCACCGTTTACGACACAGCGGATGAGCCGACCTCCTCAAAAGGCAAGGTTATTGACCTTATTATCCCTGTTGTGATACTGATCGTGTGCTGCGTTACGGGAATGATATACAGCGGCGGATTTTTCAGCGGCGAAAGCTTTGTGGACGCTTTTGCAAACTGCGACGCTTCCTATGCTCTCTCGCTCGGTTCAATAATCTCGCTTATAATCATTATCATATATTTCCTTGCAAGGCGTGTTCTCTCCTTCAATGACTGCATGAATGCCGTTCCTGCCGGCTTCAAGCAGATGGTTCCTGCGATACTTATCCTCACATTTGCATGGACATTAAAAACGATGACAGGTCTTCTTGAAGCAAGCGTGTTCGTTTCGGGTATTGTCAAGAGTGCGTCCGCCATTGCGATACTTCTTCCGTGTATACTTTTTGTCGTTGCGCTCGGTCTTGCCTTTGCAACGGGTACATCATGGGGAACCTTCGGTATCCTTATCCCGATAGTCACAGGCATTTTCAGCACGGAGCTTTCGGGCATTTCCGAAGCAGGTGAGATACCGAAAATTGTAATTATCTGCATTTCGGCGTGTCTTGCAGGCGCTGTGTGCGGCGACCACTGCTCACCGATCTCCGATACGACCATTATGGCTTCAACGGGCGCACAATGCGATCATGTAAACCACGTTTCAACGCAGCTTCCGTATGCGCTTACGGTCGCAGCAGTTTGTGCGGTCGGATACATCTTCTCGGGATTTGTGCAGAATGTGTTTGCCGTCCTTGGATTGTCCGTTGTTCTTATGATCGCAGTTCTGTTTTTTATCAGAATGTTTGAGAAGAAAAAGATTTCGGGAAAATAAAGGGATAAGGTATTCAACAAGTATTTTTATCGCAAAGCCAAACAGCTGGTCGAGCTGAGCACAGCTCGTCAGGTGTCCAGAGGGCGGAAGCCCTTTGGTCGCTTCCGCAGAAGCGAAACACCCTAAACTTTAGCTTATATACTGCTTAAATAGCAAAAAATCTATCAAATCAAAAAGCGCAATTCACGAAAAGAAAGTTAAATCAGAACGTGAGAAATCAGTCTGTAAAACTCAAAATTCGTGAATTGCGCTTATTCTTTATTAACTTAACAACTATCCTCTGATATCAAATATACGAACGAAGTGAGTAGATTTGATGTCAGACGAAATATGAACAGCTATTCAATATGAATGTGTTTTCACACCAACGGAACAAACTGTAGGTTACAAACGGTAACGCAGTATCTATTCTCTCCCCAACAAACAGCAGCCGATTTGTTTCATTTTGTTCTATGCAAAGATGCACAATAATTCAAACAGTTTCGGCTAAAAATGCTTATCGCTTTGCTTTAAGCATTTTTAGCCGAGGAAGGTTTGTTTTAGGTAGAAAGAATAAGCGCAATTCACGAATTTTCGGTTTACAAAAATGATTTCTCATATTTCGTTTCCGTTCCTTTTCGTGAATTGCGCTTTTTGATTTGTAAGATATTTGTTTTTGATGCTGATTATATGCCATAGTTTAGGGAGTTTCGCTTCTGCGGAAGCGACCAAGTGGCTTTGCCCCTTGGAACCCCACCACCTTTGAAAAGGTGGACGAAACTTTTGCTTGGCTTCGCAGTACCAAATGAATTATGTTATTGGGATCACTTTATCATTGCAAGTGTATCTCTTGCGATAAGGAGCTCTTCATTTGTGGGAACGATCCATACCTCAACCTTGGAATCGGGTGTGGAGATCTTGATGAGTTCGCCGCGTGTTCCCTTGTTCTTCTCGGTGTCGATCTTGATGCCGAGGAATTCCATATCCTTGCATACGCCTTCACGAACCTCCCAAGCGTTTTCGCCGATGCCGCCTGTGAAGAGAACAGCGTCAAGTCCGTTCATGACTGCTGCGTAGGAACCGATGTACTTCTTGATCTGATACTGGAGCATTTCGGAAGCAAGTATAGCTCTCTTATCGCCCTTCTGTGCTGCAGCCGTGATGTCACGGTTGTCGCTGGAGATGCCCGAAACACCGAGGAATCCGGACTTCTTGTTCATGTATTCGCTCATTTCGGCAGCGGAGAAGCCGTGCTTTTCCTGAATATATGTAACTGCGGAGGGGTCTACCGCACCTGTTCTTGTTCCCATAAGTACGCCGTCAAGGGGGGTGAAGCCCATAGATGTATCTACCGACTTGCCGCCGTCAACAGCTGTGATGGAGGAACCGTTTCCGAGGTGGCAGGAAACTATCTTGAGATCCTTGATATCCTTGCCCATAGCGTCTGCAAGAGCGTGAGAAACGAAGCGGTGGGATGTGCCGTGGAAGCCGTACTTTCTTACATGGTAGTTTTCATAATCCTCGTAAGGAAGACCGAACATAAATGCCTTTTCCGGCATTGTCTGGTGGAAGGCTGTGTCGAAAACAACGACCATAGGAACGCTCTCGGGGATAACCTTCTTGCAGGCACGGAGCGCAAGTGCGTGAGCGTGGTTATGTACGGGAGCAAGCTCCTTCATTTCGTCGATCTTGTCGATAACTTCATCGGTAACAAGAGTTGTCTTGTCGAAAACCTCTGCGCCCTGAACGATTCTGTGACCTACAGCGGAGATCTCGCTCATCGACTTGATAACGGAAGCTTCACCTGTCGTAAGAACTTCAACAAGCTTTGCGAAAGCTTCTGTGTGAGTGGGGAATGAGCAGTCAACATCGACTTTTCTGCCGTCGAAGGTCTTGTGGGAAATGTGACCGTCAATGCCGATACGGTCACAGTTTCCCTTTGCGATAACGCTCTCATCATCCATGTTGAGCAGCTGATATTTGAGTGAGGAGCTGCCTGCGTTTACTACTAAAATTAACATATTATCCATTCCTTTCATATAGTCAAGCCTCGGAAAACGTTTAAGTTTTTGTCTAAATATTAAAAAAAGACTTGACAAAACTGCATTAATCTTATATTATTACTTTATACGGCAAAAATCAAGGGAATTACAATATCTTTAGATTTTTGTAATTATTTATCCATATTTATATATTTAAATATGGATTTTTTGGAGGACAAGCTTAATGAAAACATACGGCATTATCTGCGAATACAACCCGTTCCACAACGGTCACATTTATCAGATAGAAGAAACCAGAAAGCACGGCGCTGACCATATCGTCTGCATTATGAGCGGCAACTACGTCCAGCGCGGCGACGTTGCGATCATCGACAAATTCAAAAGAGCGCAGATCGCAGTCAACCACGGCGCAGACCTCGTTGTCGAGATGCCCGTTGCATATTCTCTTGCAAGTGCTGAATATTTTGCCCGTGCAGGCGTTATGATGCTCGCTGCTCTCGGCTGCGTTGACGGTATTTCGTTCGGAAGCGAATGCGGTGATATCGAGCTTCTCAAAAACGCTGCAATGGCAACCTTCAGCGCAGGAACACCCGAAAAGCTCAAGCCATATCTTGAACAGGGCAAGAATTATCCCGAAGCGCTCCAGATGAGCATTTCCACCGATCACGGCCCTATCATCGGCGGTGTTTTCGATTCCCCGAACAACACGCTTGCTGTTGAATATCTCCGTGCGATGAAGGTTCTCGGCGTTGACTTTGACGCTTTCACGGTAAAGCGCACAGGCGTAGGTCACGACAGCGATGAAACTGCAGACGGCTTTGCAAGCGGTTCAAAGCTCCGTGAAATGATCGAAAACGGCGAGGATATCAGTGCATTCGTCCCCGAGGATATGGCAAAGGCTGTTGAGGAATACGATGAAGCTGATCATCTTGCATATTTTGACAATCTTGAAAGAGAGCTTCTTTACGTTCTCCGAACAGCTTCACCTAATTTCATAAAGGATGTCCCCGATATCGCACAGGGCGTTGAAAACCGCATCGCACAGATGGGCAAGGCTGCAAATTCCGTTGAAGACTTCCTCAAAATGGTCGATACAAAGCGTTATACACAGGCTAAATTCCGCCGTGCGCTCCTCAATATGTTCCTCGGCGTAAAGAAGAGCGATCTTCTCGTTCCTCCGACCTTCGGCAGGATACTCGCATTCAACGAAAGAGGCACAGAGATCATCAAGGCTGCTTCCGAAAACGCAGAAGCTGCAAACGAGCGCATCAAGGCAGCACAGGAAAACCCCGAGCTTGCAAATCCTATGGACAAGTTCCTTATCCCGTTCTCCGGCTCGCTCAAGGACATCCTTGACAAGTTCAAGGTTCCCCAGCTCGTCCGTCAGGCAGAGCTCACCTGCCGCAGCTCCGACCTCTATATGCTCGCTTCGAGAGATGTACGCCCCTGCGCTTCCGACTTTACAGCCAAAATAGAGCTGCAGAAATAAAACTGTAACTTTTGGTATGACTTCCGACAATTTGGCAACAAACTTTGAACAAAATATGCCAAAGTGTAATTAAATTGTAATATTTTTTGTCAAAAAAGCTATTGCAATTAAGGAATTAATATGATATAATAAACTCGTGAACAGTTATAGACGTATGTGCTGTAACACTAATTAAGGTAAATTTTATTTTGGAAAAGGAGATATTAAAAATGAGCAAAACTTATTTTGGCAGATGTGCTGCCGTTGGTATTGCTGGTCTTACAGCAATGTCCTCTCTCGCAATCGTTGCTTCCGCAGCAACACAGACAAGTATGCTTTATGAACTCAAGTATTCAGGTATCGACACTATCTCTCTCAAGGGTGACACAAAGTACGGCAACGGTAATACTTACTGCAATCCTACAGCTCCCGGAGATCTTCTCATTGGCGCAGGCTTTAACACAAAGCTTGATACTCTTCTTGAACTTGAAGTTGAAAATGCTTACAAGGACGCTGCAGGTATTTCTTATGATCTTAATGCAGGTGAGATCTGGAGTGCTGCATTCTTTACGAAGGCTAATATCAAGTCCTTTGCTACAGATGCTTGGAAGTATCAGGCATACGGCGAGATCGCTTCCGCTGGTTCCAGTGCTGTAAAGCTTAAGGATCCGTATGCTACCAGAGGAACATCTACAGCTCTTACATTCACATTTATGAATGAAACTGACAGAAGTGCTGCAAAGTCTGCAATGATCGCAAAGATCAAGAGCGATTATTCAACTCTTGCTACAAAGGCTAATGCACAGTTCAGAGCTGACATTGAGGCTGCAAAGAAGGTTGCTCTCGATGATGCAGCTGCTAAAAAGCAGAATGCTATTGACACAGCAAATGATATTTACAATAACAGCGCTAAGACAACTGCTGATGCAAAGCTTAAGAATGATGCAATTACATTTGCAAACAACAAGTACAATGCTATCAATAAGGCTCTCAGCGCTTCCGCAAGCAAGATCATTTCTGAATTCAACGCAACATTCAATGCTGCAAACTTTGTATATGACTATAAGACAGGCGATGCTGATCAGGATACATTCGGCGAAGCAAAGTGCCCTGTAGTATATGGCAGCACTATCGGTGGTATTTCCGGTTCCGCAACAGCTTCTTATGCATCTGTTCTTGGTACAACGATCGACCTCACAACAGCAATGTACAACGTTGGTGCAACTGTTTACAACACAGCTTCCGACTATGTTTTTGCCGGTGAAATTCAGAAATACACTGATATCACATCATCCCAGCTCGTTGGTAACGGTAATTGGAGAAACTACCAGATCGTTGACAACAATGCAAACTCCGGCGGTAACTCCGGCAGCTCTTCTTCCTCTTCTTCCGATGATGAAGATGAAAAGGATAAAACAGATTACACTACATGGTATCCTGAATCTTCTTCTTACAGAGCTCCGAGCGAAGTTTCTTACCTCGGTAAGAACGGCAGCTGGTACACATCTGCATCTGCTGCAACAGCTTACGGCGGCGGTTACACAGGCACATCCAAGAGCTCTAACTACTCTGCTGTAAACACTGCAGCTAACGGAAAGGCTATCTACTTCGATTCTACAACAGGTAACTATTCCACAACTTCTACTTCTTACTCCTATGTTGTTAAGGAAGCTACTACAACAAACGACGATCCTTACTACACATACTTCCAGAACAAGAACAACACTACAGTTACAACGGCTCCTGCAGGTTCTCCTGCTCTCAGCGGTTCTTCCAAGTATGCAGGCTGGACAAATATCTCTGCTTACATCACAAACAGAGCTAAGTCCGGTGCAACATATACTGTAAACATGAACGAAGGTACTGTTGTTCCTGCTGCTGTACTTGCTGCTGCAAAGGCAAAGAACATCACACTCGTATTTGTTAACGACAACGGTTCAAAGGTAACAGTTAAGCCCGGTAAGGTAAGCGTTACTAATGACCTCAACGTTGCAATCACATACAACGTTAAGGATGTTAAGTCTTCTCTCGTTACAAAGGCAAAGAAGGTTAACAGCGCTGTAAGCTCTGCACAGGTTAGAATCGGTACAGAAGGTTCTATCGGCGGAACAGAAACTGTTACAGTTAAGTTCTCCACAAAGAGATCCGGCTGCACAGTTAAGGCTTACCGTCTTACATCTTCCGGAAGCCTCAAGCTCGAAGCAAAGGGCACAATCGCTTCCACAGGCCGTGTAAACCTCAGCATCAAGAATGGCGGTTCTTACCTCCTCGTTGTTTGCTAATTGATCACAGCCAAATAAACCTAAATAACAAAAATATGCTCTGCAGGGAAACCTGCGGAGCATTTTTGCATATATAAAAAACCACGCTGTCCAATATTTGGGACAGCGTGGTTAATTAGTTGTCATAGTCTTGATTTAAAATCATCGTATGAGAATGATTTGATGATCTGATTTTCACCGTTTTCACGGCGATAGATTATAGTCGGAAGGGGAATGCCGTTAAAGGTGTTGTTCTTTACCATTGAATAGATAGCCATATCCTCGAAAACGAGCCTGTCGCCGACTTTGAGCGGAGCGTCAAAGCTGTAATCTCCGATTATATCTCCCGCAAGACAGGTCGGACCGCCAAGACGGTAGGTGTACGGCTTTTCTCCCGATTTTCCCGAGCCTTGTATGTTCGGACGATAGGGCATTTCAAGAACATCGGGCATGTGACACTCTGCGGAAGTATCAACGATCGCAATGTTCATGCCGTTTTGGAAAATGTCAAGAACCTCGGTAACAAGAAAACCTGCGTTAAGAGCGATCGCTTCACCGGGTTCAAGATAGATATCGAGAGGATAACGTGATTTTACATCCGAAATAAGGCTGCATAAAGCGTCACGATCGTAGTTATCACGGGTAATGTGATGACCGCCGCCGAAGTTGAGCCAGGTAAGCTGCGGAAAATACTTGCCGAATTTCTCCTCAAATACCTTGTATGTACGGACGAGGACATCGGAGTTCTGTTCGCACATCGTATGGAAATGCAGACCGTCAATTCCCTCGGGAAGCTTGTCGGGCAGAGCGGAAACGACTGAACCGAGCCGTGAATTCGGAGCGCACGGGTCGTAGATTTCGGTGTCCTGCTCGGAATACTCGGGATTCACACGGATTGCGCAATGAATTTTTCTGCCGCTTTCCTTGACGATCGGATAGAATTTCTCAAACTGGGCGACATTGTTGAAAACGATATGGTCGCAGAGCTTTACTATCTCACGGAAGTCGCTTTCACGGTATGCAGGATTAAAAACGTGAACCTCTCCGCCCATTTCTTCTGCTCCGAGCCGAGCTTCGTAAAGTCCGCTTGCTGTCGTTCCGCAAAGGTACCGGCGGATGAGCGGATAGGTGCAGTACATCGAAAAAGCCTTCTGCGCAAGGAGAATTTTGCAGCCGCAGCGGTCGGAAACACTCTTTAGTATCTCAAGATTTTTCCGAAGCAGCGCCTCATCCGTGATGTAGCAAGGGGTTGGAACGTTTTTTGTCATGATCTCTTTTCTCCTTTGTTTCTTGCTTCTTCGACATTGTCAACTATCTCAATATTTTTCAGCTGTGATTCAAGATTTGCTTTGAAATCCGCACGGAACTTGTTGCGCAGAGCTGTCTGTTCTTCTTTTTCGGCGTCGGTAAGACCCTCGGGAGTCCTCGATTTGCGAGCAAGTTCATTTATACGTTCGATCTGATCCTGTGTCATTTTATTATTTTCCTCCCAAAATATTATGATATAATTATAGCATAAAAAAAGCACAATTTCAATGTTTTTGAAAAACTTGGTTATTGAGTGCCAAATTCTGATTTAAATCAAGCTTTTTGTTAAAAAATACTGGACAAAGTATATCAGATATGGTATAATATAAACAGATTATGAAATGAGGTATGCAAAATGTCGCATTGGATTGAAAAAAGCAATGTTTATCATATTTATCCGCTCGGATTCTGCGGATGTGAAACTACTCACGCCGAATCGTCGGAAACTCCCGTACCAAGAATAAGAAAGGTCATCGACTGGATACCTCATCTTAAAGAGATGAATTTCAATGTCGTTTATTTCGGACCTGTTTTTGAATCGGTCAAGCACGGATATGATACTATTGATTATAAAGTGATCGACCGCCGACTCGGAACAAATCAGGATTTTAAGGATGTCTGCGACGCTTTACACAAAAATGGCATCCGTGTTGTTCTTGACGGCGTTTTCAACCATGTTGGAAGAGATAATGCTCAGTTTATGGACGTTCGTCAAAACAAGGGCGGCTCACGCTATAAGGACTGGTTCTGCGGACTTAATTTCGGCGGAAACTCTTCTTATAACGACGGCTTCTGGTATGAAGGCTGGAACAACTGCTATGACCTTGTAAAGCTCAATCTTCACAACGGCGAGGTCGTTGACTATCTTCTTTCCGCAGTAAAATACTGGATCGAAGAATGGGATATTGACGGGATCCGCTTTGACGCTGCCGACTGCCTTACCGATGATTTTATCAGACGCATACACAGCTTTACAAGGAATATGAAGCCCGATTTCTGGCTCATGGGTGAGATAATCCACGGCAACTATGCACACTGGGCAAATCCCGAGATGTTCGACTGTGTTACGAACTATCAGTGCTACAAGGGTATCTACTCTTCGCACAATGACCGCAATTACTTTGAAATTGCTCATTCTATCGAGTATCAGCTCGGCCAGTACGGTCAGGTATATATGTACAACTTCCTTGATAACCACGACGTTCCCCGTCTTGCATCCGTTCTGCGCAACCCCGATCATATCGAGTGCTGCTACACAATGATGTACATGATGTACGGCGTTCCGTCCGTTTACTACGGAAGTGAATTCGGCATCAAGGGTGTAAAGGGACACGGTGCAGACGCCGATCTTCCGCTTCGTCCATGCATCGAGCTTGATATGCCCGAGAAGAATGAAAAGCTTTTGAAGCATATTTCCGCACTCGGCGCTATCCGTATGAGCCTTCCTGCCGTTCAGACAGGCTCTTATGCGAAAATGGATCTGAAAAATCAGACATTCCTTTTCAAGCGTGAAAAGGACGGAGATATAGTTTACATCGCTCTTAACATCAGCGACGGTGACTATACCTTCCGTTTCAATACAAAATATTCAAAGCTTGCCGACCGACTTTCGGGCAGACAGTTCAGCGTTAACAACGGCAATGCGGAGATAACTGTTCCGAAGAACTGCTCAATGGTACTCGTTGACAGTGCAATTGCTCCTGTAAAGGATGAAGAAAAGCCTGTTGAAGCTCCGAAGGACGAGCCGAAGCCTATAGTTGAAGCAGCTCCCGTAAAGCCTGCCGAGCCTGCTGCACCTGCAGTTGAGGAAGAAAAGGCTCCGTGTGTAACTCCTGCAGCCGACAAGGGCAACGGCGTTAAGTCGTTTGGCGTTCCCGACGGAAGAAAGCACGTTCTCGGCGGTCACTACAAGCATTTCAAGGGCGGAAATTATGTCCTGCTCAACGTTGCAAAGGATCACGAGGTCGGCACACCTATAGCTGTTTATATGTCACTTGATGGAAAGCCAGACGTATGGGCAAGACCGCTTGATATGTTCCTTGAAGATGTTGACGATCATGGCGTTCGCAAGCCAAGATTTGAACTTGTTAATGATTGATATGTATCGGGGAGTATTCTCCCCGAATAAATGCCGTTATCTTATTCGCAGCACTTTTTAACGAAAGATTCGCAGTCTACGCACTCGGGAACTGTCGGGTTAGGCTCGTGTGTTCCGACCTTGATGGATTCGAGTGTGCAGTAGTTTTCGTTGTGCATATTGAATTTGCAGGAAGAAACGTCGCAATGGATACTTGGATTCTTAGGCATGATAAATGATCTCCTTTTGTTTGATTTGCCTTTGTGGCACGACATTATTATTTACTGCAGCGTTTTAAAAATTCATAGAAAAAGTCTGGAGAAATAAATGGATATCTATATTCCTGAAAATGTAAAAAAAATACTTAATGCGCTTGAGAAAAGCGGATATGAAGCATACATTGTCGGAGGCTGCGTTCGTGATTCCATTCTCGGAAAGGATCCGCGCGACTACGATGTTACGACTTCCGCTCTGCCCGAGGAAGTAAAAGCCTGCCTTGTCGGATTTAATGTCATTGAAACGGGACTTAAACACGGAACGGTGACGGTCGTTTCGGGCGATGATTATGTAGAGGTAACGACCTTCCGCATTGACGGCGAATATCTTGATCACCGCAGACCCGAATCGGTGGAGTATGCAAACAATCTTGCCGATGATCTTTCAAGGCGTGATTTTACGATAAACGCAATGGCATATAACGCCAAGATAGGCATTGTCGATAATTACGGCGGTCAGAAGGATCTGTTCAGACAGGTGATAAGATGCGTCGGAAACCCGTGTATCCGCTTTGACGAGGATGCGTTGAGGATTATCCGTGCGCTGCGTTTTGCCTCGGAGCTTGGTTTTGAGATAGATCTGCCAACTGAAAATGCGATACATGAAATGAAAAATTTGCTGCTGAATGTTGCTCCCGAACGTTTGGCAAAGGAATTTGAGCTTCTTATTATGGGAAGTTCTCCTGCGAATGTTCTTGTGTCGTTTGCTGATGTGTTCGGCACGCTTTTCCCGGAAATAATGCCCTGCGTGGGCTTCGATCAGCACAGCAGATACCATATTTATGATGTATGGAAACATACTGCGGTTGCGATTGAAAACTCGGTTGCTGACCGTGAAGTTCGTCTTGCGCTGTTTTTCCACGATATTGCAAAACCGAAATGCTGCGTTTTTGATGAAGAGGGCAGCGGACATTTCCCGGGACATGAATCGGAAAGCGCTGAAATGGCTGAAATGATCATGCGCCGTATGAACTTCTCGTCCGAAACGATCAAATGTGTAACGCAGCTTATTAAGTTCCATTATGTTACACCGATCGACGATGAAAAGGTCGTTAAAAAGCTCCTTTCGGCGGTCGGCCCGCAGTATTTCTTCAAGCTTACCGAGATGATGAAGTCGGACAGCCGTGCAAAGCAGAGCATCTGTTTTGAAAGGGTGCAGATACTTGAAGCAATGGAAGCAAAAGCAAAGCTTATCCTTCACAACAAGGAGTGCATTAGCATTTCCCAGCTTGACATAAAGGGAACGGATATTGCCGCTCTCGGTGTGCAGGGAAGCAGGATAGGCGAGATTCTTGACGAGCTTCTTATGATGCATATTGATGAAAAGGTTCGCAACGAAAAGGCTGAACTTATTTCAGCTGCAAAAAAATTGATATAATATATATGAAAGGCACTTTTGAGTTATCGAAAAGTGCCTTTATGTTATTAGTATTATGTATAGCTTTGCAAACTTTGGTTTATAATATTCATAAAAATCTGAAAGGAATTTTTGCTATGAATATTATAACAAAGCCGATCATTGATCAGGTCATTGGTCGGGAGATCATTGATTCAAGAGGAAATCCGAGCGTTCAGGCGCAGGTCATACTGACGGACGGCACTGTTGGTTTCGGTGCTGCTCCAAGCGGTGCAAGTACGGGTGCGTTTGAGGCTTACGAGCTTCGTGACGGTGACGCAAAGCGGTTCGACGGAAAGGGAACGCTGGGCGCCGCCACAAACATCAGCAACACGATCAACCTTGCGCTTAAAGGTCTGAACGCTTCGGATATTTTTCTGATCGACAGCGCTCTTATCAGGGCGGACGGAACGGAGAACAAGAGCAAGTTGGGCGCAAATGCTATACTTGCAGCTTCGCTTGCCTGTGCAAATGCGGCGGCGAACTTTTATCACGTTCCGCTATACCGTTTCCTCGGCGGTGTGAACGGAAGAAAGCTCCCGATGCCGATGATGAACATTCTTAACGGCGGCGCTCACGCTGCGAACAACCTTGATATCCAGGAATTTATGATTATCCCAAGGGGAGCGCAGAGCTTTCACGAGGGTCTGCGGCAATGCTGCGAGGTGTATCATTCGCTTGCGGCTATCCTTAAACAAAAAGGCTTGTCAACGGGCGTCGGTGACGAGGGCGGCTTTGCACCCGACCTTTCGGGCGAGCGTGACGCTATCGAGCTGATACTTGAAGCTATCGAAAGGGCAGGCTATCGTCCCCGTGAGGACTTTGTGCTTGCGCTTGACGCGGCGGCGAGCGAATGGAAAGCTCCGAACGGCGGCAGGGGATATTTTATGCCGAAAAAGAAGAAGCAGTGTTCCGCTGACGAGCTTATTTCCGAGTGGAAGAATATCTGCGACCTTTATCCCATTGCTTCGATCGAGGATCCGCTTGACGAGGACGACTGGGAAGGCTGGAAAAAGCTTACCGATGAGCTTGGAAACAAGGTTCAGCTTGTGGGCGATGACCTTTTTGTGACGAATCCCGAAAGACTTCGCCGAGGTATTGAGCATGGTGCGGCGAATGCGATACTTGTAAAGCTCAATCAGATCGGTTCGCTTTCCGAAACGCTCACGGCAATAAATCTTGCACAGAAGCACTCATACAAGGCTGTAATTTCGCATCGAAGCGGTGAAACGGAGGATACTTTCATTGCCGATCTTGCCGTTGCGGTCAATGCAGGACAGATAAAGACGGGTGCGCCCTGTCGAAGCGAGCGTGTTGCAAAGTACAATCGGTTGCTCATGATCGAGGACGAGCTTAAAGGGGGCATCGCTTTATGATAATGGAGTATGTGTGGGCGTTCGTTATAGGGGGACTGTTCTGTGCGGTCGGTGAGGTGCTCATCGACTATACAAAGCTCACGCCTGCGAGAATACTGACAGCTTATGTCGTTGCAGGCGTTGTACTTGGGGCGCTCGGATGGTATCAGCCGATCGTTGATTTTGCAGGGGCAGGCGCAAGCGTTCCGCTGACAGGGTTCGGAAACGTACTTGTTCAGGGCGTACAAAAGGCTGTCGATGAAAAAGGCTTTCTCGGAATTTTCACGGGCGGTCTGACGGGTGCTGCAGGCGGTATCACATCGGCAATGATTTTTGCGCTGATCGCAGCCTGCGTTTTTAAGTCGAAAGAGAAGTAAATATTCCGTTCTGTCGCAGCAAGGCAGGACGGTTACATACATCATTCTTTGACCGGTTTATGTCAAATGCTTTGTATTTTCGTCCTTTGATTACAGAACGATTTGCAATATGTTGAAAATATATAAAATGTGCCGAATATTGAAAATATGCTTGCATTTTCAATAAAAAAAAGGTATAATAGAAGTAATGTATGTTTATTTGTAAGAAAGGATTGTTTGATTATGCCGATTAAGTACATATTCGTTACGGGCGGCGTTGTTTCGGGACTCGGAAAGGGTATTACCGCCGCATCACTTGGCCGTCTGCTTAAAGAAAGAGGCTACCGTGTTACAATTCAGAAGTTTGACCCTTATATAAATCTTGACCCGGGCACAATGTCGCCTTATCAGCACGGTGAGGTTTTCGTTACTGATGACGGCGCTGAAACTGACCTTGACCTCGGTCACTATGAGCGTTTCATCGACGAGAATCTCTCGGTGAACTCTAACGTTACAACAGGCAAGATATACTGGACCGTTCTCAATAAGGAGCGCAGAGGCGACTACCTCGGCGGAACCGTTCAGGTCATCCCTCACATCACAAACGAGATCAAGGAAAGAGTTTACCGTGTCGGAAAGGAAAAGGATACCGACATCGTTATCACCGAGATCGGCGGTACAGTTGGCGACATCGAATCCACTCCGTTCCTCGAAGCTATCCGTCAGGTAGTTACCGAAGTTGGCAGAGAAAACGCAGTTTATATCCACGTTACACTCGTTCCCTATATCGCAGGCTCGGAGGAGCTTAAATCCAAGCCTACACAGCATTCCACAAAGGAACTTCTTTCTATCGGGATCCAGCCGAATATCATCGTCTGCCGTTCCGAAAAGGAAATTCCCGAGGAAATGCGTAAAAAGATCGCTCTTTTCTGTAATGTACGTGCGGAGGACGTTATCCAGAATCTTACAGCGCCTTCGCTTTATGAGGTTCCGCTCTGGCTCGAAAAAGAAGGACTTGCAGACAGCGTTTGTCACCACCTCGGACTTCCCGTTAAGAAGCCCGATCTTACCGAGTGGACAGAAATGGTCAACCGTGCGAAGAATGCGGATAAGACGGTTACTATCGGACTTGTCGGCAAGTATGTCGTTCTCCACGATGCGTATCTTTCCGTTGCGGAAGCTCTCCGTCACGGCGGTATCGTAAATGATGTAAATATCAATATCGAATGGATAAATTCCGAAGAGGTTACAAGAGAAAACGCAGCAGAAATGCTCTCAAAGTGTGACGGTATCATCGTTCCCGGCGGCTTCGGCGACCGTGGTATCGAAGGCATGATCGAATCTATCCGCTATGCCCGTGAAAATAAGGTTCCGCTGTTTGGTATCTGCCTCGGTATGCAGATGGCAGTTATCGAGTACGCAAGAAACGTTCTCGGACTTTCCGGCGCAAATTCTACAGAGTTCGGCGATACACCTTATCCCGTTATCGACATTATGGAAGACCAGAAGGACGTTACCGAAAAGGGCGGCACGATGCGTCTTGGACTTTATCCTTGTAAGCTCACAAGCGGAACTACTTCCGAAAGAGTTTACGGCGAACCGCTTATCTATGAGCGTCACCGTCACAGATGGGAATTCAACAATGCATTCCGTTCAAAGCTCACAGAAGCAGGACTTGTTATCGCAGGTCAGTCACCCGATGAAAGACTTGTCGAGATCGTTGAGGTCAAGGATCATCCGTGGTTTGTGGGCGTGCAGTTCCACCCCGAGTTCAAATCCCGTCCGAATAAGCCGCAGAAGCTTTTCGCAGACTTTATCCGTGCTTCAAAGGAATACTCAAATAATGCGTAATGCGTAATTAGTAGGGAAACCAAACGCGAAGCGCTCAAAAGTTTCGTCCACCTTTTCAAAGGTGGTGGGGTTCCAAGGGGCAAAGCCACTTGGTCGCTTCCGCAGAAGCGAAACACCTTAAATTTATGTTAAACATTTGCTGCAACAGCAAAATCACTAACAAATCAAAAAGCGCAATTCACGATAAAAATGGTAAATCAGAATGTGAGAAATCGTTCTGAAAATCTAAAATCGTGAATTGCGCTTGTTCTTTATGAACCAAATAACTATCCTCTGACATCAAATATGCGAACGAAGTGAGTATATTTGATGTCAGACGAAGTATGAGCATCTGTGGTAACATAGTAATCAACAATAAATTAATATATTTTATTGTATGCTTGGGTTAACTTTCTGTTTATAAAAACATATATAATTTTTGTGTATTATTGTGGTATAATATATAAAAATTAATAAAAGGGGATTTTTTTATGAAGAAAAATGTAAAATCTGTCTTTGCATCGATCATGGCTGTGTGCTGCATTGTTTCCAATTCAGTTGTTTTTGCTTCAGCCGATTTTGTAACCGAAGGAGAAACAACAAAGTATGAGGATTCAAACGGTGAGTTTGTAAAGAAACAGCTGATCACTGTTGACGGAAAGAAATATTATTTTGACGAAGATGGTAATATGTGTACCGGATTTGTTACAGTCCAAAATGCTACATATTATTTTGACGAAAAAGGAGTAATGCAGACAGGATTAAAAAAGATTGATGGAACGTATTATTATTTTTCGGAAAAAGGTAAAATGGCAACGGGCACAGTAGTTGTTAATAAAAAAAATATTTATAGGTTCAATTCAGACGGAAAGTTTAAAAATAAGGCAGATGGATGGGTAAAATTTAAAAGCGGTTCAACATACTATTGTGTAAAGGGAAAAATACAGAAAGGAATTGTGACTGTTAAAAACAGTGATGGTTCTAAAGTAAAATATTATTTTGATGAAGATGGCAAACTTGTAACCGGAAAAAATGTAGAATATAATCTTTCGATCTTGTATATTAATTCTGATGGTGAGATCTATAAAACTAAAGATAATTCACAAAAAAAGCGTAATGAAATAAAAAAGCTTGAAGAAAAGATAGAAGCTTATAATAAAGACATTGAGGATTATGAAGATAGCATAGAATATTATAAAGAAGAACAAAGCGATGCTAAAAGGATGATGGATTATTATGAAAAAGAAATAAAAAGACTTAAAGATTTTTTAAAAAATGTCGATCGTGGCAAAGATAGTATGAATTTTTATAAAGAAGATTATGATTTGGCATCGAATAAAGATTTTTTAAAACATCGGACGGAACATTATGATTACTATACTAAAAAAATAAAAGAGATGCAAATCAAAATAAATGCTTGTAAAGCAGAAATAAAAAAGCTTTATAAACAAATCTCAGATATTGAGTCAGAGCTTAAAAAAGCCGGATTAAAAGTCTAAAGTAACAAAACCGCCGTACAAATTATTGTCCGGCGGTTATTGTTTTTCAATATTATTCTTTTCTTTATGTACCTTGTAAAAATGCAAAGCCGCAATGATAAGCGCAGTACCGATAAATACAAGACAGTACACAATAGCATATATCCAAATAGGAAAGCTCAACAGCTTCGCTTTCATTGTAAAAACAGTACCGATAACAGCAATTACGGCGCTCGGAAAAAGGGAGATAATATACTTTTTACGCTTCTTGCAGAGAATTGACGCAATAGCCGATATCACCAGCGGAAGGAAAAATATACTTCTCGTGAACCGAAGGCTTCCGAGCCTGAACACCGCATAACTGTCAAACATCGGCGGAAAAAGATACAGCCAGATAACAGCGGCGGCAAGCGTTATTACTCCGACAGCCGCAAGGATAATCGGTTTTAACGTAAGAGTTGTACGAGCCGGTTCCGTTCGGGTCATCGTTTCAAATGTTTCCCTGTGGTCACGCTGCATCTCTTTTATCTCCGCTTCAAGCTGCTTTAGCTTCTGCTTTTTTTCTTTTTCTTTCTCTTTGAGTCCGTTCATACTTTCACCGTTTATAAAGAAAGCGCAGCCGCAAACCTTGCAGACTGCGCTTTAACTGTTTTTCCATTAAAGGAGAATTGACTTGCCTGTCATTTCCTCAGGCTGGAGGATACCCATGATCTTGAGCATTGTAGGAGCAAGGTCTGCAAGCACGCCGCCTTCACGGAGCTTGCCCTTCTGACCTGCAACGATAAGAGGAACAACGTTTGTTGTATGAGCTGTGAAAGGTGAGCCGTCAGGTTCATACATCTTGTCGGCGTTTCCGTGGTCAGCTGTGATAAGTGCTGTACCGCCGTGAGCAAGGATAGCATCAACGGTTCTGCCCACGCAGGTATCAACTGCTTCAACAGCCTTTACAGCTGCATCGAACACGCCTGTGTGACCGACCATGTCGCAGTTTGCAAAGTTGAGGATGATAACATCATATTTTTCTGCGTTGATAGCTTCAACTACCTTGTCTGTAACTTCATAAGCGCTCATTTCAGGCTGGAGGTCGTAGGTTGCGACCTTCGGAGAGTTGACGAGGATCCTGTCTTCGCCCTCATACTGCTTTTCAACGCCGCCGTTGAAGAAGAAGGTAACGTGAGCGTACTTTTCGGTTTCTGCGATACGAAGCTGCTTCAAGCCCTGCTCGGAGATATACTGACCGAGTGTGTTGTTGAGGGACTGCGGCTTGAATGCGATCTTAACGTTCGGCATTGTTGCGTCATACTGTGTGAAGCAAACATAAGTTACAGGCATCATGCCGTTCTTTCTCTCGAAGCCCTTGAAATCGGGATCAACAAAGGTTCTTGTGATCTCTCTTGCTCTGTCGGGGCGGAAGTTGAAGAAGATGATGCTGTCGTTAGCCTTGATGCGTTCTGTTCCGCTGATGACTGTAGGGATAACGAACTCGTCTGTAACGTTGTCAGCATAAGACTTTTCAACTGCAGCAACAGCGTCGTCAGCCTGATTGCCTTCGCCGTAAACAAATGCTGCATAAGCCTTTTCAACTCTGTCCCAGTTGTTATCTCTGTCCATTGCATAGTAACGTCCGGAAAGGCTTGCGATCTTGCCGACACCGATCTCGTTCATCTTTTCCTGAAGCTCTGCAACGAAGTCCTTGCCGCTTGTAGGAGGAACATCACGTCCGTCAAGAATGCCGTGAACATATACCTTTTCAAGTCCTGCCTGCTTTGCAAGGTTTAGAAGTCCGTAAAGGTGAGTGTTGTGGGAGTGAACGCCGCCGTTGGAGAGAAGTCCGAACATGTGGAGAGCGGAACCGTTCTTCTTGCAGTTTTCAACAGCTTCGCAAAGAGCTTCGTTTTTGAAGAAATCGCCGTCTTCAATGGACTTTGTTATTCTTGTAAGCTCCTGATATACGATCCTGCCTGCGCCCATGTTAGTGTGTCCTACCTCGGAGTTACCCATCTGACCGTCGGGAAGACCAACGCACATTCCGCTTGCGCCGATAGTTGTGTTTGGCCATTCTGCGAAATATCTGTCAAGGTTAGGAGTTTTTGCGGCTGTGATAGCATTGCCGTAGCTGTCTTTGTTGATGCCGAAGCCGTCCATAATGATAAGAGCGGTTGGTTTTTTTGCCATAATTATCAATCCTTTCATTTTTCATACTATCAGATACAGAAGAATTTCGGTATGAGCCAGAACCCTACATAGTAGTCGGTAGTGCGGTCAAAGGGGTCGTAATCCTCCCAGACCTTGTAGCCCAAGCCGTAGTGATCCTTGCTGCCGTTTTCATAATCAACAACGGTAATACAGAAAACAGGAGGGAGCTTGTACCGCTTTGCACGGATAAGATCGGTCGTGAAAAAGCCTGCGGACAGAACGGCTAATGTGCATAAAAGCACGATAAATAACCGTTTTGCGCTGAATTTTTTCGCCGCCTTCATTTACGCTCTCTCCTGTTGGTAATTTAAGTGGATCAGCCGTTTACAGCAGCCTGTACGATAGTGTTGAAGTCGTTAGCCTTGAGGGAAGCACCGCCGATAAGACCGCCGTCAACGTCAGGCTTTGAAAGAAGCTCTGCAGCGTTGCCTGCGTTCATCGAACCGCCGTACTGGATAGTAACAGCGTCAGCAACTTCTGCACCGTAAAGCTTTGCAAGTGTTGCACGGATGAATGCGCAAACCTCCTGTGCCTGATCTGCAGTAGCAGTCTTGCCTGTGCCGATAGCCCAAACAGGCTCGTAAGCGATGATAGTCTTTTTGATATCGTCAGCGGAAATATCGAAGAGGTCAAGCTTGATCTGACGAGCGATAACTTCCTCTGTGATGTTGCATTCTCTTTCCCAAAGAAGCTCGCCAACGCAAACGATGGGCTTAAGACCTGCAGCAAGAGCAGCCTTTGTGCGCTTGTTTACGGTTTCATCTGTTTCGCCGAAGTACTGACGGCGCTCGGAGTGACCGAGTACAACATACTCAACGCCAACTTCAACGAGCATATCAGCGGAGATCTCGCCTGTGAAAGCGCCACTCTTTTCAAAGTGAACGTTTTCTGCGCCGACCTTTACGTTAGAGCCTGCAGTTGTTGCAACAGCAGTTTCGAGGTTTGTGTAAGGAACGCAAGCGATAACCTCTACCTTGCCTGCAGCGTCAGCAACGAGCGGCTTGATAGCTTCGAGAAGCTCCTTTGCTTCGGGACGGGTCTTGTTCATCTTCCAGTTACCTGCGATAACAGCTTTTCTTAAAGACTTATTCATGATAAAAAACTCCTTTTGTTTGAATATATTGAGTCTGCGCTCATAAAAAAGCGCAAAAATTTCCCATATAATTATATCACTTTATATAATTTTTTGCAAGAGGTTTTACATAAAAAAATATTCATTTTCTTTACGGAAAAAGAACAAGCGCAATTCACGATAAAGGTTTATGAAAGTGATCTTTCATTTTCTTTTTGTTGTGAATTACGCTTTATATTTGTGTATATCTCGTTTGACTTCGCAGCGCTGAAATAATTACGCATTGAAAAAGATTTATTCTGTTCGGAGTGCCTCAACAGGATCCTTTTTCGCTGCAACTCTTGACGGGATAATGCCTGCAATAAGGGTGAGTATCATGCTTATTGCAACGAGAATTACTGCTGCAGGTATCGGAAGAACAGCCTTCAGACCTTCGATCTCCGTGAGTGAATAGATGATAGCGTTTATCGGGATAAGTGCGAGTGTCGAAACACCTACACCGATAAGTCCCGAGGTAAAGCCTACAAGCAGTGTTTCTGCGTTGAAAACGGTCGAAACATCGTGTTTTGAAGCACCGATAGCACGGAGGATACCGATCTCTCTTGTTCTTTCAAGAACGGAGATATAGGTGATAATGCCTATCATGATCGAGGAAACCACGAGCGAGATCGCAACGAATGCGATAAGGACGTAGGAAATTCCGCTGATGATATTTGTTATTGAGGACATGAGCAGAGCAACATAGTCCGTATAGTGTATCCGGTCTTCATCCTCGGCTGCATCATTATAATCGCTTATGCGCTCGGAGATGCGATCCTTTTCCTCAAATGATCTTGCGTAGATATTTATAGTGGAAGGCTCGTCGAAATCAGCCTTGCCGAGAGTATCCATAATATCATCAAAGGTCTTGTCGGAAAGCTGCTCGGGAGTGTATTCATCAAAGATCTTTGCGTACTGTTCTTCGGTGAGCGGAGAAGCGGACATTGTCATAACGATCTGATCAGCGGTCATTGCAGCGAACTGCTGCTCAATCTGTTCGGCGTACTGCTTTGCATACTGTTCCTTGATGCTATCGCGGACAAATCCGAAAAGCTCTTCATCGCTCATCTGCTTGATGTAGCTCTTTACGCTGTCGGCGGATTCAACGCCCATTTCTTCGGCGTACTGACCTGCCATCTGCTCTTCGATCTGTTCTCTTGTGGTATTTGCAAGGAACTGATCTGCGTAAGCGTTTGCGTCTTCCTCACTCGGCTGTGACATAATGAAGCGGAAAACGTTAGCCTTGTCGGAGGAGCTTAAAGATTCAATATATTCCTTTGCGCTTTCAGCCTTTTCGGCATCGGAGAGCGGAACATAATCGTCTGTTTTGAACGGGTTGCCGGAGAGAACGTCTGTCTTTTCGTCATTCTGCTGTTCATTTACGATATCGCTTGAATTTGTTGTGTCAATAACATAGTCGGTAAGTGCCTTTGTATAGCCGATATAGCCCGTGAGCATTGCAGCAGTTGAGTCCTCGTTCGGACGGATAAAGCCGCAGATATGGAGCGGTGTGCCTATATCCTCTGCATTGTAGATGAATTCAAGTCCGGTATCGGTCTTGGTAAGGTCGACATAGCCGACGCCGCTTTCGTTCTTCTGATAATATTCGCAGGGGAGGATGAGCTTGTATTCCTTGCTCATTACCTCGTCAAACGTCCATTCGGTATCGCCGTAATTTTCGATTATTTCGCCGGTCATGGCTGCGTTCATGATCTCGGGGAGGTTTTCCTGATCCTTGAAGCCGAGCGTGTACATAACGATATCGGGTATCTCGTTTTTAGAGGTAAGGATAACAACGACATCGTTGTAATTCTGCGGCCAGCTTCCGTAAACAAGGTCATACTGGGTCTTTATCATATCGTTTACATCGTTGTCGCTGTCACCCGGGAGCATTTCCTGCCAAACCTGAACATTTCCCATTGGGGTCATGTTCAGCATAGCGGCGGAAGAGGCGGAGGAAGTAACGTCAACGCCGACAGATGTCTGGAAGGTCTCCTTAAAGTCGGATTTTAAGATCTTTCCTGTCGGATCCTTTGTGAAGATCGGCATCTGAACGTCATAGCTGTATGAAACGGAGCTTGCGTTTGCCTGAATGGTTTCGTCATTATCAAGGAATTTCTTTATCGCAGGCATATCGTTTTTCTGTTTTGCGGAGGAGTTGAGCGAGTTGAATACCTCGTAAACAGCCGTGTTTCCGTAAACAATATTGCCAAGCTCTGCCTGTTCGCTGTCATCGTCATTGTGCGGTGAATTCTCCATCATAGCGTTCATAAGGGCGGCGGTATCTGCGGTTTCTTCAAATATCTGTATAGGGTAGGAGGAAAGTGTTGCTTCCTGTATCTCGTTGATATAATCGTTGATGCCCGTTGAAAGCGAGAGGATAAGAGCGATGCCGATGATTCCTATCGAACCTGCGAAAGCGGTAAGGATAGTTCTTCCCTTTTTCGTGAGCAGGTTGTTGAGCGAGAGGGAAATAGCTGTGAGGAACGACATTGAAACACGCTTTTTCTTTGTGTCCGACAGAGCGTCAGCCTGTTCGGGTTCAAACGGGTCGCTGTCGTCTGTGAGAAGTCCGTCCTTGATACGGACGATACGGGTCGAATATTTCTCGGCAAGCTCGGGGTTGTGAGTTACCATTATAACGAGCTTGTCCTTTGCGATCTCCTTTAGAAGCTCCATTACCTGAATGGAAGTTTCACTGTCGAGAGCGCCTGTCGGTTCATCTGCGAGGAGGATGTCGGGGTTGTTGATGAGTGCACGGGCGATAGCGACACGCTGCATCTGACCGCCCGACATCTGGTTCGGCTTTTTGTGTATCTGATTGCCGAGTCCGACCTTTTCAAGAGCTTCGATCGCTCTTCTGCGGCGTTCGGCTTTGGAAACGCCCGAGATCGTCAGCGCAAGCTCAACATTTGCAAGGACGGTCTGATGAGGGATAAGGTTGTAGCTCTGGAAAATGAAGCCGATAGTGTGGTTTCTGTAAGCGTCCCAATCCCTGTCCTTGTAATCCTTGGTCGAGGTGCCGTTGATAATAAGATCGCCCGAGGTGTAATGGTCAAGTCCGCCGATGATGTTGAGCAGCGTTGTCTTTCCACAGCCCGAATGTCCGAGTATCGAAACAAACTCATTCTCACGGAATGAAATGCTTACACCGCCCAGTGCTTTTACGGCATTTTCGCCGTCACCGTACTGTTTTACAATGTTTTTCAGTTGAAGCATTCTTCAAAACTTCCTTTCCTTAATTAAAAACCTTAAAATAATTTCCTTAAGCCTGTCAGACGATAATTCATCCGAAACATCCACTCCGAGGATATATAAAAGAGTGGTGTTGAGAATCAAGCCTTTCAGAAAAAGTGCCGCAGAGCTGATATCAATATCCTTTATCTCGCCTTTTTCGATGCGCTTTCGTAGAAAACCTTTGAAAAAATCGTCCACCTCGTCAATAAATCTGCACATTTCCGCAGTTTGGAGAAGGTCACGGACTTCCTTTTCAAGTATGATTATCCGAATAACGTCGATATGCTTTTGGACGGAATCTATCAATCTCGTCAGAAGGATATTCAGAGCGTCCTGAACCATCAGCGAGTCAAGCTTTTTTAAAGCGTCGTCATTCGGTATCTCACAGCGGAAGGCTTCGAATTCTTCCTTCATTACCTCGGCAAAAAGCTCACGCTTTCCGTTCGGGAAATAATGATACAAAAGGCTTTCGGACACATCAATGCTTTTGCTTATTTTTCTCACCGAGGTTCCCTTGTATCCGTTCTCGGAGAACGACTTTTTGGCGGTTTCAATAAGCTTTTGACGGGTCTTTGCGGCTTTTTCACTTCTTGAAGCAGCCATATAACACCTCTTTTCGTCATTTAACAAGTGTTCAATGAAGTTTATTATAGCACCATAAAATCCCAATGTCAATGCTGTCGAAAAATTTCAGCTTTTTATCACATTTCGCAAAGGAAAAGCGTTGCTTGTTGTAATTTTTTCAAAAAAGCCGCCCCGAAATGGGACGGCAGAAAATCATCTTGTATGGAATTCATAAGATTCCGAAAGGAAGCCTTCAATATCTGTTTTGCCGATAGTATCAACGGCGGAGATCTTGAACCAGTATTTGCGTCCGGGGTGAAGTCCCGTTATCGTGCATTTCTCGTCCGTAACTCTTGCGTATTCTTCATACTTTTTAAGCAACGGATTGTAGAGATAAACGATGTAATAGTCGGTTCCGTTTACCCAGTTCCAAGTCAAGTCCATTTTGTTCTTTCCCCTTGAAGCGATAACGGCTGTCGGTGCGGATAGACGGTACTTAAACTTGACCTTGTGCTTTTTTGCGAAGCGTTCGGCATCGGAGCCCTGCTCAACTACAAGGGTTATCCTGCAGGGAGTGATCTTTTTGAACGATTTTACAAATTTGCCGTTGCTGTATGTGTAGTACGGAGCTTTTACGGTTTTCTTTCCCGTTGAAAGGTGAAAAACGGGGTTTTCTTTGGAAAGGTCTGCGCAGAAGCCGAAAGCGTATCTGTCAACGGTCGCTTTGGCAGGTATCGAAACAGCTTCAAGCTTCGGGCAGTTGTAGAAGGCGTCTGCGATAAAGCCTATGCTGTTGGGGAATTTCACGGTCTTTAGCGAAAGGCAGTTGCCGAAAGCGCCGCCGCCTATCTGACCGAGTTCAGAACTCTTTTTTGTGAAAACAACGCTCTGGAGTGAGCGGCAGCAGAAGAAAGCGTAGTCCATTATGCCGCCGTAAGGGTATCTTCCGTAGGTCTGATTTGTGCAGACATCGCCTCGGAAAATGACCTGCGTAAGGCTTATGCAGCCGAAGAATGCGTTTTTGCCGATGTAGTCGAGGTTGCCCTTGACATCGAGCTTTTTGAGTTTTGAGCAGCCTGTGAACGCTCTGTCGCCGATGCCGCCGAAGCAGGTTATCGGTATCGTTACAGAGGTTATCTTTTGGTTGTTGCGGAAAGCGTCGTCTGCAATATATACGGCGTCGTCGGGAATGGTTATTGCACCGCCCGAGCCTTTGTATTTTTTTACGAAAACATCGCCGCTCTTATCCTGTGCAAGAACGAATCCGCCTTTTACCGTATATTCCGAATCTGCGATCTCCTTTGAGGGAGCAAGAGCGGACGCCGTTACAGCCGAAAGCTGCATACATCCGAGCGACATAACGACAGCGAGTGCCGCACTTATCAATCTTTTAAACTTCAAGTGTAAGACCCCATTTCATTAAAAGCAGATCAGTTAAGAATTTGCTTTTTTGTCTGTGCTTCCGAAGCCGCCTGTGCGTGTGCCGTCCGAAGCGTCATCGTCCGTAATTCCGAACGGGAGGAAGATGCCCTGTGCAAAGCCCTTTCCCTCGTCAACATCGGCGATGCTGAAATCCTTTGAATCGTTTGTGATCTTTATCTTTATATGCCCCTCGTTGTCGGCACCGAAGTAGTCGCTGTCAATTATCCCGACCGTGTTGTCGAGCTGTATCCTGTGCTTGAAGCCGAGGCTGCTTCTCGGGAATACTGCAAGCACCCAGCCCTGCTTTATCTCCGCTCTTATTCCCGTGGGGATGAGGAGAGTTTCATCGGGATTGAGGGTGATCGCAACGGGGAGAAAAAAGTCATAGCCTGCCGAGCCTGCGGTAGCTCTTTTCGGCAGCTTGATATGATCGTATATCTCACGGACGGTTACTTCATCATCCTCGGGGTAAACAGCCTGCCAGTCGCCGAGGAACTGTTCGTATGAAACCTTGTAAAATTTTGCAACTTTTTCTATAGACATAAAAAGATCCTCCAAATACATATAACTACATTATACAATATTTGGAGGAATTCGTCAATATTTTTTTAATAAATCAATGATTTTATCATATCAAAGCATATTCTTAACGCTTTCGCTTATCTTTCCGGCAACATAAGGGTTGTTCATCGTGTAAAGATGAATTCCGTCAACGCCGCTTGAAATAAGGTCAACGATCTGATCGACAGCGTAAGCAATACCTGCGTCACGGAGCGCTTCGGGGTTGTTTTCATATCTCTGCATAGTCTTGGAGAACTTTGCAGGAAGGCTTGCGCCGCACATTGAAACCATTCTTTGTATCTGTTTTACATTCGTTACGGGCATGATCCCTGCTTCGACAGGAACGTTCACGCCTGCGGCTCTTGCTTTTTCAAGGAAGCGGAAGAATACGGAATTATCGAAGAAAAGCTGTGACATAAGATGCTCCGCACCTGCATCTATCTTGATCTTTAGATTCTCGATATCCTTGTCAATATTTTCCGCTTCAAGATGACATTCGGGGTAGCAGGCACCCGAAACGTGGAAGTCGCCGTTTTCCTTTATAAAGCGTGTAAGGTCGCTCGCATATTCAAAATCGTGCAGACGGGGAATATCGGGATTTATATCTCCACGCAGGGCAAGGATGTTTTCAACGCCTCGTTCTTTGAGCTGGTCAAGACGTTCAAGGATAAGCTCCTTGTCGCTGTAAACGCAGGTGAGATGTGCTGCGGAGGTTATTCCGAGCTGAGTCTGGATATAAGAAGCAATGTCGCAGGTCATCGTGTCTGCGCTTGTGCCCCTTGCGCCGTATGTAACGCTGATAAAATCGGGGGAGAGCTTTTTCAGCTCGTCAAGCGTACTGTATATGGATTCGATCGGCGTTGTGCTTTTGGGCGGAAAAACCTCAAACGAGAATACGGTCTTTCCCTTTCCGAACAGAGATGATATTTTCATTTACTGTTTTTTCCTTCCTTTATTCTGTTATTACTTTAAAACCGTCATTGCGGCTTGTTCTGAACGGCGCAAGAGGAATGCCGTTCTTTGAGAAAACGGTAACATCGCCGTAGTTCACCCAGCAGTATCGGGCATATTTGGGATCGCTGACTTCGCTGCTTGAAATTATAATGCTTTCGCCGTCAATTACAGCTTCGGCTTTGTGATAGAGCCTGTCTTCGCCTGCGATCTCAAAGCCTGTGATATCGCCCTTTACATCAAAACCGCCGTCGGCATGGTCAAAGCTTAAAACAGCCTTTCCGTCAGCGAATAATACAGAGCGGTAAACTGCGCCGTAGGCTTTCTCGGCTTCGATCTTATCATAAACGTGATAAAGCGCCTGAAGTTCAAGTCGTTCACCGACAGGCTTTTTGTCGAGAGGATGGATATTGCTGAATTCGCCGCAGTCAAGGCAAACTGCGATGCCTGTGTTTGCGGTCGTGAGGTGAACACGCATCTGCGCTTCACGGATAGGACACCAGCGTGCGTTGTCCTTTTCTCCTCGGCTTATGTACATCGGCAGCTGGACGAAGATGAACGGCAGCTTGTCATCGTTCCAGTCGGAACGCCACTGTTCGATGAGCATTTTGAGAAGCTTATAGTAAATGTTAGGCTTGTGGTCATCGCTTTCGCCCTGATAATAGATAAAGCCTGCAATGGTGTAAGGGCAGACGCGCTTTAACATGGTTTCGTAAACTCCGCCTGCACGGAACGGGGACTTCGGACCGAGCGGCTCGGGATAGCGGCAGGGACCTGCGAATTTGAGAGCGTCGCCCCATTCGCCCTCGGGGTTCTTTTCATAGAATTCGTTTATCTTCGGCTGCCACTGCTCAACGTAAGCATTGTAGTCGTCAAGCTCGGCGCAGTATTCTTCAAACGTTTTGCCTTCCATTGCAGCGTCGTATTCGTCAACATAAGACTTTGTATCTGCGTCCGAACAAAGCATTTCTCTTGATATCCAAGCAGAAGCGGAGGTGCCGCCCCAGTTGCAGCCAATGACTCCGACAGTTACGCCGAGATCTTCCGAAAGCTTCTTTGCAAAGTAGTAGCCGACAGCAGACCAGGCTGCGGAGTTGTCCTTTGAGGCCTTTGCCCAGCCGCTGTTGCGTTCATCGGCATAGAAAAACTCATCAATGTAGGAGTTCTTTTTTGTATAGTAAAAGCGTACATTCACACCGTTGGTCTGTTCAAGAACCTTTTTGCCGTCAAGCGAGTTTTGCAGCTCAAGCTCCATATTTGACTGACCGCCTGCGAGCCAGACTTCACCGATCATAACATCGGAAAACACTATTTTCTCATCGCCCGAGGAAACGGTCATTTCATAAGGGCCGCCTGCTTCCATTGCAGGGAGAACAGCCGTCCATTTGTGATCTTTTGTGACTGCTTCGGCGGTTTTGCCGTTTATCGAAACGGTTACTTTCATTCCGTCGTAAGCCATGCCCCATACGGTTATATTTTTATTCCTCTGAAGAACCATTGAATCGGAAAAAACAGGTGCGCAGGATAGGATTCCCATAAACTGACCTCCAAATATCATAGAATTATTTTCTCTATTTTACTTTATTATCATAAAAAAATCAAGCAATAAATGTTAATATTATAAAAGCAACGGTCATATCTTCGCATAGAGCATCATAAACTTGTTGAGCGGGCGTTTTTGCATTTTGTTTTGATGTTGAAATGTTGTTGCTTACAATTTATTACATTTTAGCTGAATATTTGTATATTAATACAAATTATTAAGTTTATCTATGTTTGATAATTGTGAAAAATGGCTATAATGTTATAAATTTTTTGTGAATTTAGATTCTTGAAAATGTTATGATACGGTGTTATAATATAAGTAACAATAAAGTGCAAAACCATACCCTTTTTTACATATTTTTTTCAACATTATATCAAAGAGGTGGTATTATGACAGAATATAAAGGCAAGTGTGTGTTTAAAGGAATAAAAGTCGGGAAAATAAAGGTCTATATGCGCTCCGATGTTCCTGTTGAGTGCCGCCTTGCCGATGATACGGAAGCTGAAATGAAACGTTTTTGCGACGCGCGTGAGGTCGCTTCAAAGCAGCTCGATGAGCTGTACAATATCGCACTCGAGCAGGTCGGCGGCGAGGATGCTGCGATATTTATGATACATTCGATGATGATGGAGGATTTCAGCTATCAGAGCTCCATCGAGCATCTTATCACGGACAGCGGATTTATTGCCGAATATGCCGTTTCCGCAACGGGACGAAGCTTTTATGATATGTTCCGCAGTATGGACGATCCGTATATGCAGGCTCGTTCCGAGGATATCAATGATATTACGACAAGGCTGCTCGATATTTTGAGCGGAAACAAAGAGGAGGACATCAAAGCAGAAGAACCTACCATTATTTTAGCAGATGAACTTTCACCGAGCGAGATCATGCGCTTTGCAGGAGGAAATACGGTCGCATTTGCAACCGTCGGAGGTTCTGCAAGCTCACATACGGCTATCCTTGCGCGTTCAATGAAAATGCCTGCAGTCGTAGGCACGGACATAAGCATTAGTCCCGAACTGAATGGCAGAACTGCGCTTATCGACAGCTATGACGGGATGATCTATATTGATCCCGATGAAGAATTCATTGCTTCCGTCCTCGGAAAAAAGGAAAAGGAAGAGCAGAAATATGCACGGCTGCTTGAATACAAGGGCAGAGAAAACATCACCGCAGACGGAAGAAAGATCGCCATTTCCGCCAATGTCGGAAGCCTTGCGGAGATCGAAGATGCTATGGATAACGATGCAGGCGGTATCGGTCTTTTCCGAAGCGAATTCATTTATCTTTCCAAGGAAAGCTTCCCGTCCGAAGAAGAGCTTTTCAATGTTTATAAAACAGCCGCAGAGAAAATGCAGGGCAAGGAGGTCGTTATCCGTGCGCTCGATGTCGGAGCGGACAGACGAATGGCCTACTATGGTCTGCCGCAGGAGAACAATCCTGCGCTCGGCTGCCGAGGAATACGCTTCCTGCTGAATCGTCCCGATATTTTCAAAACGCAGCTGCGAGCGATATACCGTGCTGCAGCATACGGAAATATTTCCGTATTGTATCCTATGGTATCAACTCTCGTTGACGCAGGCCGTATCAGGCATATCAATGATGAAACGGTAAGCGAGCTTCGCCGTGACGGAGTTAAGATAGGCGATGTAAAGCAGGGAATACTTGTCGAAACGCCTTCGGCGGTCATTATCAGCGATCTGCTTGCAAGGGAAACCGACTTTTTGAGCATCGGTACGAACGACCTTGCGCAGTATTCAATGGTAATGGATCGTGAGAATTCGATGATGAATGAATTCTTCGACCCTGTGAATATTTCTCTGTTCCGAATGATAAAAATGGTCATCGACAACGCTCACCGCTACAAGAAAAAAGCTTCGATATGCGGCGAGGTTGCGTCCGATCTTTCGCTTGCTCCGATATTCCTTGCAATGGGAATAGATGAGCTTTCGGTAACGCCGTCTATGGTGCTGCCGCTGCGAAAAACCGTCTGTATGACCGATGTCAGCGTTATCTCACAGGAAGAATTATTCAGTCTGTGGGTTTAGGTTAATGCGTAATTCGTAATGCGTAATTATTTTGTTTGGCGTATGCGGCAAAATATTGTAGGGGTTGATTCAATATCCGCCCGACTTTAGCAATAAAACAACAGCACATATCACAATTTTGCAAAGACAATTGTGATATGTGCTGTTTGAATTTACAGCTTAATTTCGAAAGCGTTTTTCTAATTACGCATTACGCATTAAATAAGCGACTAAGCCGATAAGCCGGGTTTTGTCGTGTGCGGAAATCTATCTGGGTGAGTCGTCGCCGAAACACTCAAGCCGTCGTTGCAATACGCCTGCCGAGCAGACAATAACGTATTGGTCCAAAAAGACGTTGCATCGGATAGGGTTTACATAGAAGTATAATCACTTATACTTTGGTGAGCTCTTACCTCGCCTTTCCATCCTTACCGAAGTTTCCCTCGGCGGTATATTTCTGTTGCACTTTCCCTAAGGTCGCCCTCGGCTGCCGTTAACAGCTATCCTGCTCTGTGATGCCCGGACTTTCCTAACCTCGGAACGTTGATAAGGCGCTCCGATGTTCAACCGCATAGCTTACTCGCAGGTAAAATTATAGCACGATGTCAAGCTTTTGTCAAGCGTAACATCGTGCTATGTAGGATTTTTATTTAGTTGTTGTAATTCTTTACCATTGCGTCAAGGATCTCGGGGTAGTAGATCTTCTTGCCAAGTCTGTCAACAAGACCGAAGTTCTCTGAACCGACCTTTGTTCCTGCATTGTCCCACCATACGCAGGAGATGCCGTTTGCTGCAGCTTTGGCTGTGAAGTCGTTTGCCCATGCAACTCTTGCATCGAGGTTGTCCTTGTTTGTTGCGCCGAACTCGCCGATAACAACGCCCACGCCCTTGTCGATGAAGGTGCTCTTGAGGTTGTCCATAAAGTTGAGTTCGCCTGCCTTTGAGCCGTCCCAGTCCTTGTAGCCTTTATCGTTCATTGCGAAGTCATAGGGCGAGTAAGCGTGAACGGAAACGATAAGTCTGTTTGCAGGGTCGGTAGGAAGTGTGAACGACTTGTGCATTGCTGTCCATGCGTCAGCTCTGTTGCTCGGTACCATAAGGTAACGTGTTTCGTTATAGCCGCCTGCAGCTCTTACTGTATCAACGAAGTCCTGATCGAGCTTTGATACTGTTTCGATAGAGTCGATTCCGTCTGCGTCTGTATCGGAGAACCACCATTCCTTGTTTGTGCCTGAAAGTCTTGGTTCGTTCATTCCCTCAAAAATGAGCTGTTCGTCATAGTCTGCAAAACGCTCTGCGATCTGCTTCCAGATGGTTGTAAGGTACTTTGAGGACTCTTCGTATTTTTCCGATGTCGGATAATACTTGTCGTTGTCGTGGTGAGAGTTGAGGATAACGTAAAGTCCGTCATCCATCGCATAGTCAACGACCTCGTTAACACGGTTCATCCACTCTTCGTCGATGTTGTACTGAACGTCAACATGATTGCTCCACGAAACGGGGATCCTGATAGTTGTGAAGCCCGAATCCTTTACAAAGTCGATCATTTCCTTTGTTGTCTTAGGCTGACCCCAAGAGGTTTCGGAAGCCATTCCCGTGCCTGTTGCGTCAAGCGTGTTGCCAAGGTTCCAGCCGAGCTTCATGTTCTTTACGAAATCAACAGAGTTATCTGCGATCGTTACGATACCGGATTTGCCCTTCGGAGCAGCTTCCTCGTGCTTTTCGGCAGTATCGGCAGTATCAGTTTTTCCGCAGCCTGCGAGCATTGATATGGAGAGCAATGCGGCAAGCGCGATTGGCAGGTGTTTTTTGATAATATTCATTATAAATTATCCTTTCCAAGAAATATTTTGTATATATTGTACCATAGCTTTATGAACATTTCAAGTATTTATCGAAAAAGCATTTACAAAAAACTATTTAAAATAACAGAACAAAAAAATGTTGCAATTTTTGTCGGATTGTAGTATAATATCAATTGTCTTTATCATTTTAAGGCTGAAAATTAAAAAGATCAAAAAGAAGGGTGCGTTCACTTTGGTAAATTTAGGCTTTATCGGTGCAGGAAATATGGGCTCCGCAATTATAAAAGGAGTAATCGCTGCACAGTCCTCGGGTGAGAAAAATATCAGCATCTTTGCTTACGACAAGGATTCCTCCAAGCTTGACGCTCTTGCAGAGATTGGCGTAAACAAGTGCGATGACGAAGCAGATGTCGTGAAAAAATGCAAATACGTTCTTTTGGCAGTAAAGCCGCAGGGAATAGACGCTGCTCTTGAAGCCGCTGCTCCGTTTGTAAATAATGATACGGTCATCATCTCTATCGCAGCAGGCATTTCGGAGGAATATATCAAGAAAATGACAATCCCCGATGCAAAGGTCGTTCTTGTTATGCCGAACACTCCGCTTCTTCTCGGCGAGGGTGCTTCTGCGCTTGCAAAGGCTGAACCGACGACCGATGAGGAGTTTGAATTTGTGAAGAGCATATTCGCTTCAAGCGGTGCTGCTGAGGTCGTACCTATTAATAAGATGAAAGAGATCATTGCAATTAACGGCAGCAGTCCTGCGTTCATCTATCTTTTTGCAAAGGGCTTCACAGAGTATGCAAAGACCGTCGGAATTGATGACGGCGCTGCTATGAAGCTTTTTGCGCAGTCGCTTATCGGCTCGGCAAAGATGCTCACCGATTCGGGATATACCGTTGACGAGCTTATAAAAATGGTATCCTCTCCGGGCGGCACAACTCTTGCAGGACTTGATGAATTCTACAAGGGAGATCTCACCGGAGTTGTCGGAAAAGCCTGCGAAAGCTGCACAAAACGTGCATACGAGCTTTCACGCTGAATTCTAAAAAATAGTTTGTCCGCATATACTTACTTTGGAATAATTTTCAAAACAAAGGAAGATGTATATGCAAAGGACAAAAAACATTATACCTTTTCTTGCCGGTTTTCCCGGCTCGAGAACGGGCGGCAGACCTCCGATGGTGCTGCTGATGCTGCTGTTTTGTGTGGGGGAGCTTTCCGGGGCGGTTTCAAGCTGCGTTTCGGGAGGGGATGATATCCTTCACAGGACGGCGGAGCTATTTTTCCGCAACCGTTCGGGCTGCACGTTCATCGAAACGCTTGTGAATTCATTTTCGGGGCCTTTTCTGCTGATTCTTGCGTGTCTGCTGCTTGGATTCGGGGCGGTGTCGATGCCTGCGGAGCTTCTTGTTCCGTTTTTTCACGGACTTGGGACGGGTGTTATGCTCGCCGATATGAATGCTTCGTACGGCTTGAAGGGAACGCTGGTTTCGGCGGTGTTTATCCTGCCGTTTGCGGTGGTTTCGGCGTTTATTGTGCTTATTGCTGCGAGGGAAAGCTTTTCGATGTCCTTTCTTGCGGCAAGGCGTTTGCTCGGGCTCGACAAGTCGGACGCAGGCACGGTGAAGCTTTATCTTACGAAATTTCTTGTGCTGTTTGCGGCTCTCGGTGCAGTTTCGCTTGCGGACAGCCTTGTTACCTACTTTTTTGCAGGACTTTGGTCGGGATTTTTGGGTATATGATCCGATATCACAGGGAATATAAAAATTAAGGAGCTGTATTTATTTGTCACTTTTTGGATTTAACGATTATTCTAAAGCAGGCCCGGGCATTTCTAAAAATGCGCCCAAGAAAAAGCCGTTTTTTGAATTCTGGGAGCTTTATTTCCGCAAGTTCTGGAAGCTGCTCGAGCTTAATCTGCTGACTGCGCTTTTTTGTATCCCTGTTGTAACGATAGGTCCTGCGATCGCAGGAATGACAAAGGTTCTCCGAAATTACCGTCTTGAAAAGAACTCGTTCATTTTCCATGATTTCTGGAAGGGCTTCTCAAAAAATCTCAAGCAGTCGATACCTGTCGGATTAATTGATATACTTTTTACGGTGTCGGCTTATGCGGCGCTTCAAGTCTATCCTGCGATGTATAAGAATTCGGGCAGCGTTATCTATATTATTCTCTGCGTTATTTCGGTAAGCTTTGCACTCACGCTGCTGATGATGAATTTCTATATCTTCCCGATGATCGTTGCTACCGATCTGAGCCTTGCAAACATTGTGAAGAATTCGTTCTTCCTTACCTGCGTGGGTCTTAAAAAGAATATTATTACACTGCTGGCTGTAGTGTTTGTTGTGCTTTTTATCGGTGTGCTGGTGCTTCTCCATCCGCTTTCCGCTATAATCATCCCGATATGGCCGATAAGCTTCCTCGGGTTTCTTATTGTTTTCAACTCCTATCCGCTTATCCAGAAGTATGTAATTGATCCTTACTATGAGGAAAGAGGGGAGAGCAACCCAGAATATGCTTATCTTGAACCGCTTGACGAGGAGGATGCTATTTTTACCGATATGGGCGGCAGGGAAGCACCGACCGATTCGTCAAAGGAAAAGTCACACGGCTCAAAATCAAAGGGCAATAAGAGAATATCATAAATAATCATAAAAAATTTTGCCAAAACCCTTTACAAACGTAAATTTATATGGTATAATACTTCTGTTGCATTTTGCAACGTTATATTTGTGCCGTCTACTTGGAGTACGGGTCACGCTCCTACGGAGATATTACCTGCCGTATTCTATGTTCACGGGGAATTTTTTGAAAGAGGTGTATTTATTATGATGCGCAAAGAAGAAAAAGCTGCTGTAATCGAAGCAAACAAGAAGAGCGAGAACGACACAGGTTCACCCGAAGTTCAGGTTGCTATCCTCACAAAGAGAATCAACGACCTTAACGCTCACCTTAAGGATCATCCAAACGATCATCACTCCAGAAGAGGTCTTCTCAAGATGGTTGGACGCAGACGTAACCTTCTCAACTACCTTATGAAGAAGGATATCACAAGATACCGTGCAACTATCGAAAAGCTCGGAATCCGTAAGTAATTTTTGGCCGGAGGCAGCTTGTAAAGGCTATGTCCTTTACGCTGCCTTTGGTGCGTTTTATTGCAAAAGTTTGTTCTATTGAGCATCTGATCGTTAAGCAGTTGTTTAGCATTAAATTGTACCCGTTTTACCGAAACGGGCAGAATTTATTGCTAAAGCTGCTGACGGTGGAAATTAAAATTTTTATAGGAGGCAGTTAAAAATGGCAATGTCCCAACTCAAAACCTTTGATAATTACAAGGTTTTCACAACAACATTCGCAGGCAGAGAGCTCAAAGTCGAAACAGGCAAGACCTGTGAGCTTTCCAACGGTTCATGCTGGGTAACATACGGCGATACAGTCGTTATGGCTAACGTTACAGCAAGTCCCAAGCCGAGAGAGGGCGTAGATTTCTTCCCCCTTTCCGTTGACTATGAGGAGCGTCTTTACTCCGTAGGCAGGATCCCCGGTTCCTTCACAAAGAGAGAAGGCAAGCCGTCCGATAAGTCCATCCTTACTTCAAGAGTAGTCGACAGACCTATCAGACCGCTCTTCCCCAAGGATATGAGAAACGATGTTTCCGTTGTTATGACAGTTCTCGCTGTTGACCCCGATTATTCTCCCGAGATCTGCGGAATGATCGCTACTTCCGTTGCTATCTCCATTTCCGATATTCCCTGGAACGGACCTATCGGCGGTATCTCCGTTGGTCTTGTTGACGGTGAGATCGTTCTTAACCCGACTCTCGAGCAGAGAGCAAAGACAGACCTCAACCTCACAGTTGCAGGTACTGCTGAAAAGATCGTTATGATCGAAGCAGGCGCAAACGAAGTTCCCGATGATCTTATGCTCAAGGCTATCCTCACAGGTCATGAGGAGATCAAGAAGATCGTTGCATTCATCAACGATATCAGAGCACAGATCGGCAAGAAAAAGTTTGAATTTGAGTCTATGGAAGTTGACCACGACCTCTTTGACGCTATCGAAGAAATGGCTGCAGAGGATGTTAAGGTCGCTCTTGACACAGATGATAAGAATATCCGCGAGGAAAGACTTAATCCTATCAAGGACGCTATCCACGCTAAATTTGACGAAGCTTATCCCGACAAGATCGCTATGATCGACGAGTGCATCTATAAGCTTCAGAAGAAGATCGTTCGTAACTGGCTCTATGAGGGCAAGCGTGTAGACGGCAGAGGAATCGACGAGATCCGTCCTCTTGCCGCTGAAGTAGGCGTTCTTCCGAGAGTACACGGTTCGGGACTTTTCACAAGAGGTCAGACACAGGTACTCACGATCGCAACACTCGGACCTATCAGCGATTCACAGAAGATCGACGGTCTTGACGAGGAAGACAGCAAGCGCTATATGCACCACTACAACTTTCCGTCCTACTCCGTTGGCGAAACAAAGCCTTCGAGAGGACCCGGACGCCGTGAGATCGGTCACGGTGCGCTCGCTGAAAGAGCACTCGTTCCTGTACTTCCCTCCGTTGAAGAATTCCCGTATGCAATGCGACTCGTTTCCGAGGTTCTTTCCTCCAACGGCTCGACATCACAGGGTTCTATCTGCGGCTCAACACTCGCACTTATGGATGCAGGCGTTCCTATCAAGGCTCCCGTTGCAGGTATCTCCTGCGGTCTTATCACAAGAGATGACGGCAGCTTTATGACAATGGTCGATATCCAGGGTCTTGAAGATTTCTTCGGCGATATGGACTTCAAGGTTGGCGGTACTCATAAGGGTATCACAGCTATCCAGGTAGATATCAAGGTTGACGGTCTTACACCTGCTATCATTGAAGAAGCATTTGCAAAGACACATAAGGCAAGAGATTATATCCTTGACGAGATCATGCTCAAGGCTATCCCCGAGCCCCGTGAAACAGTCGGCAAGTACGCTCCGAAGATGCAGCAGACAAAGGTTCCCGTTGATAAGATCAGAGAGGTTATCGGTCAGGGCGGCAAGGTCATCCAGAAGATCTCCGCTGACTGCGGCGTAAAGATCGACATCAACGATGAAGGAAATGTATTCGTAAGCGGCGTTGATATGGACGGCGTTAAGAAGGCTATCCAGATCGTAAATACAATTGCAAACGACCCCGAGATCGGCGCTATCTATAAGGGCAAGGTCGTTCGCCTTATGAACTTCGGCGCATTCGTTGAGATCGCTCCGGGTAAGGACGGACTTGTTCACATCTCCAAGCTCGACAAGCAGAGAGTTGAAAAGGTAGAAGATATCGTTTCTATCGGTGATGAGATCGTTGTTAAGGTTATGGAAATTGATAATCAGGGAAGAATAAATCTTTCAAGAAAAGACGCTCTTGCTGATATCGAAGCAAAGAAGAACGCTAACAACTGATTTTGATTTTATAACAAATTTACCCCTCCCGTCATATAATTTGACAGGAGGGGTTATTTTATGGAAAAAATTCAGCTTTTAAACGCATTATTTCTTTGTCTTGCAGCAACAGCAGTATTTTTATTCGCAGTTATTTTGGAACGCTCGCAGAAAACCCATCGGCTTCATCTGCTTATAATCCCGATCGGTAAGGAAACACAGAATATCGAGCTGATCGCCCGTGAGATTCTCGCCCGTGCAGAGGAATGTTCGGAAAAAACTCTTGTATTGATATTTGATAAAGGTGCAAGTGAGGAACAGCTGCTTATTTTTGATAAAATTGCAGGTAAAATACTTGATTATGTTATTGTGAAAGAATGATACTAATACTAAAAACCATTTAAACTGTAGAAAAAAATCTGCGCAAGATCCATATATGCAAGATTATGCTCGATTTTTTTTACAGTTTTTAAATGGTTTTAAGTATAAACGCCAATAAAATGCAGTCAAAAGGGCAGACTTATTTCCTATTGCAAAAAAAATCACTCCCACAAAGACCTTTGTGAGAGTGACGATCATATTTTTTCAAAGCTTAACTTCCATGCAAACAAAATCCTTATCGAACATATTGCATTCTCCGACCTTTTGAAAGCCGAGCTTGCCGTATAATGCAAATGCAGCTTCATGTCCTGTCTTTACAAGGATGTGAATACTTTTTTTGCCCTCTTTTCTCAATACATCAAAAACATTGAGAATGATTTTTTTGGCAATTCCCCGGTTCTGCATATCCTTACGAACGCAGACTCTCGATATTTCGGCGCTTGGCTGAAGCTCCTTGTCCCAGCAGGGGAGCGCGTCAACATCGTCATCCTTGTCGATTGAAACAGCTGCAATGACCTCGCCGTTATCATTTTTCATAACGTAAAGAGCATCCCTTGAAATGTCAAAATCAATCGTTTCTTCATTCGGATAATATTCGTTCCAGTCGGCAGGACCGTAAAGCATTGACTTGTAGATCGCAAGTATCTCGCTTTTGTCTTCTTCCGCCGCAATGCATATATTCTGCATAATATGTCAGTTCCTTTCTGTTAAAATCAAAGCTTATTGCTTTCTTCTTTAAGGATTCGTCCGTCACGGAGAAGATCGTGAAGCCGTGCATTGTCGCCCTCGGCAAGCGCATCACGGTATTCGGTAAGACGGTCGATGATATAATCTATCTCGAAAACAAGAGGTTCCTTGTTGAGCATAAAAAGAGGTGTCCACATATCTTCATTGAGCTTTGCGACTCTCGTAAGATCCTGAAAGCTGCCTGCGCTGAAGCCAAGCTGTTTTCTTCCTGTCGGGCTTTTTATGTATGCGTTGGAAACAACGTGCGCAAGCTGGCTTGTGAAAGCGATGATCTGATCGTGCTCCTGCGGAGTAGCCTTTACGACCTTTTTGAAATTGATCGCATAGGCAAAGTCTTCGATGAGGTTTATTTTCTGCTGCGGAGTTTTTTCGGTCGGCGTTATGATAAAGCTTGCGTTGTCGAAAAGATTGTCGAGCGAATATTCAAAGCCCGAGAATTCACGGCCTGCCATAGGGTGAACGCCGATGAAGGTAACGTCATTTTCCTCGAGAATGTCGGTAACGCCGTCACATATTGCCTTCTTGATGCCGCAGGTGTCTATGATGATGCTGCCGCGCTTGAATTTATTTGCATTAGCTCTGATAAAATCAATCGTTGTGAGCGGATAGAGCGAAACTATCGTTATATCGGCAAGTCCGAGGTCGTTCGTTTCAGCGTCAATGGCGTGCTGGGAGATAGCCATATCAATGGTCTCCTTGTCGATATCAACGCCGTAAACAGTATGGTTTGTGTGCTTCTTTATCGTTTTGCAAAGCGAACCGCCTATAAGTCCAAGTCCGACAACTGTAATTATCATATTCGAGTATTCCTTTCAAAATCAACATAAACATATATAATATTTTACCGCTTTTGTCGGTAAAAGTCAACTGATTTTCTTGACTTTTATCTAAAATAAGGTATAATTATAGTAGAGTAAATTTTGTGTGAATTTTTTTGGTTTATTTTAGTTTAATTGGACAGCACAATTTTTTAACTATACTGTCAAATACTTGAAAAGAGGTATGATAATGAAAAAGTACATAGCTTTTGTCGTTTCAATGCTTATTGCTTGTTCAACGCTTGCTTCCTGCGGAAATAAGGCGGCTGATACGGAGGTCACAGAAGCGGTCACTGCCAATACTTCGGTTACGCAGGAGATCGAACAGACCGAAAAGCAGGCGGATGTTTTCGGTGATGATTACGACCCGTTTGCAGATGACTATGATCCCTACGGTGACAGCGCCGAAAACGCTTCGGTCGTTGTTATTACCGCTTCGACCGCCGACGCTTCGGAGGATGATACCGTTGATGTTGAGCCTACGGATGATGAAATTACCGATGCTGCGCCTGTCGATGAAGCTGTCAGCCCTTCGACCGATGCCGGGCAGGATAAAATCGACAGTAAGGTTCAGACTACTTCAACAAAAGAAACAACCTCAAAGACAACTACTGCAAAGACAACTACTGCAAAGACAACTACTGCAAAGACAACGACCGCAAAGAAAGAAACATCATCGAAAAATACAGGCAATTCAGAGGGAATATCGCTTATTCTCAACACCGCTAACGGATGGAATGACGGAACGACCGATTATGTTCAGATTGACGGTGCGGTGAAAAACGACGGCAGCGGAAATATTTCCGGCTGGACGGTTACGATCCCGGTCGGAAGCAGCGTCACTGTTGACCAGTCGTGGAACTGTAATTTCACTT
Organism: Oscillospiraceae bacterium; assembly: GCA_051891935.1. GTDB lineage: Bacteria > Bacillota > Clostridia > Oscillospirales > Ruminococcaceae > UMGS363. The sequence continues at coordinate 52,689 of JBJFFR010000157.1, read as the reverse complement.
TGAAAAACGGAAAAATAACCGTAACTCCCGTTGATTATAACACCGATGTAAATGCCGGAAGTGAAGCAACCTTTGGCATGATACTCAAAAACGCAAGCTCTGTTGACGCTTCAAAGGCCACGCTCAAATGCGGCACGGTAACAGCTTCGGGAACGGGCAGCGGAAACAACGGCAACAACAATAGTAACAATAACAATAACAGCAGCGTCGGAAACAATAACCCTGCAATAGTTGCTGCGAAGGATGTTCCGAAGCCGACAACGGATGACTGGCTTTCCGTTAAGGGAACAAAGATCGTTGACAAAAACGGCAAGGAGGTCTGGCTTACGGGCTGCAACTGGTTCGGCTACAATACGGGAACGAACACCTTTGACGGCTTATGGGCGTGTGACCTCAACACTTCCATTGCATCTATTGCCGATCACGGCTTCAATCTTCTCCGTGTTCCGATCTCGAGCGAGCTTATCAAGAGCTGGTCGAACGGAAGCTACCCGACAGCAAATTTCAATCAGGCAACGAATTCCTATCTTGTCGGAATGAACAGCCTTGAGATATTCGATTATGTTGTCGGTCAGTGCCGTGCGAACGGACTTAAAATAATGATAGATATCCACTGTGCAAAGACCGATTCGATGGGTCACATGAAGGCGCTCTGGACGGATTCAAACATCAGCGAAAAGGACTACCTTGACACGCTTGCATGGATGGCGAAGCGTTATAAGAACGATGATACTATCATTGCTTTTGACCTTGAAAACGAGCCGCACGGCAAGCCGAACGAATCCCCGAGAGCAAAGTGGGACAACTCCAAGGACAGCGACAACTGGAAATACATTGCCGAAAAGGCTGCAAACAGCGTACTTAAACAGAACCCGAACGTTCTCGTTATGGTAGAGGGCATTGAGATCTATCCGATCGACACGAAGAAAAACGGCAATTTCAGCTCAACGAATTCCGGCGACTACTATTTCAACTGGTGGGGCGGAAATCTCCGAGGTGTAAAGGATAATCCCATTGATCTCGGAAAATATCAGAACAAGCTTGTTTACTCGCCGCACGACTACGGCCCTGCGGTATATCAGCAGCCTTGGTTCAAGAGCGGATACAACTACGACAGCCTTTATAAAGACTGCTGGCGTGACAACTGGTTCTTTATTCAGGAGGACGGCATCGCTCCGCTGCTTATCGGCGAATGGGGCGGTTATATGACCGAGCCGAACCTTACATGGATGACGCATCTGCGCAAATTTATCAAGACAAACAAGATAAATCATACTTTCTGGTGTTTCAATGCTAACTCGGGCGATACGGGCGGACTTGTCAAGGATGACTTTGTGACATGGGACACCGAGAAGTACAACTTTGTCAAGGAGGTTTTATGGCAGGAGAATGGAAAATTTGTCGGACTTGATCATGAAATACCCCTTGGAAAGAACGGCATCACGCTTTCGGAGAAAAAGTAATATAATTTTGGAGGATAGAATGAAAAAACTATTTTGCATTATTCTATGTGCAATGTTGATGCTTTCTCTGTCGATACAAACGCAAGCTTATGGAGGTATGTTTACCCTCTATCAGGAAAAGCCGACGGGAACGCATTACGGCTTGTACAAGTGCGACAATGTTTTGTATAAGTACGATGAAAGCGGCAAGAATTACAAAAAGTATTCCGGCTTCACGACGACAAAGAGCGGCGCAAAGCGTTACTATGTGACGGGTCACGCCTGCAAGGGCTGGCGAAAGATAGACGGAAAATGGTATTATTTCAAGTTTTCCGACGGCACGGCTGCAACGGGAACACAAGTTATCGGCGGAAAGAAGTATTACTTCAACAGTGATGGTATCTGGAGCGGAAAAAGAAGCAAGTCGGCAGCTTATCCGTCCGATTTTTCAATAAAATACGTCATTTCAAATATGGACTGCTGCGATGAAACTATCATTGTAGAAGCAAAAGGCAAAACGCTTACCTACACAGGACATGACGGTAAGGTGACAACCAAAAAGATGTCCAAAGCTGATATACAGGCTTTTTACAGCATGGTCAAAGAGAGCGGTGCTGCCGATATAAAATCAACGGTAAGCGGATTTTTCATTGAAAACAACTATCTGCTCACGGGATATACTCCTGCGGCATACGAGGGAGAGGACGAATCCGATGATCCTGCCGATATTGATTATTGGTGGACAGATCCCGAGATATATAAGCTTGAAATTACAATGGACGGAGAAACCTATTCTGTAAGAGGCGATGATACCGCATTCCTTTTCGCATTCAAGGACAAAACAGCGGAAAAATTCTGCCAACTGCTGTGGTTTATTAATGATTACAGATTGAATAATTGAAAAATACGCAATTCACAAAAATAAAAACGACAAACGAAATTCGTTTCTGATATTTCGTTTGTCGTTTTTTATTTTGGGGTAAAATCAGGCAGATATGGAATCCGCATCAAAAATAATGACAATTTTCGTAGCAAAACAATTACGCATTACGCATTACGAATTACGCATTAAAAGCGAGGTCCTTTATAACTTCTCCTGCAATGATAAGTCCTGCAACGGACGGGACAAATGCACAGCTGCCGGGAGTCTGCCGTTTTCCCGATGCTTCATCGGTAGGAAGGGGAGTGATCGGCTGCTCCGTTGAATATACGCATTTCAGGTGTTTTACTCCTCTTTTTTTCAGTTCATAGCGCATTACTCTTGCAAGAGGGCAGACCGATGTTTTATATATGTCGGCAACCTCAAATTTTGTCGGGTCAAGCTTGTTTCCTGCGCCCATTGAGCATATTATCGGTGTTCCTGCCGCCTGCGCTTTCATAACGAGCTCTATCTTTCCCGTAACGGTATCTATTGCGTCTATCACATAGTCGTATTCGGAAAAGTCAAAGCTGTCGGCGGTTTCGGGGGTAAAAAATGTTCTGTAAGCGTTGAGCTTTATGTCGGGGTTTATATCAAGGATACGCTTTGCTGCGACATCGACCTTGTATTCGCCGACAGTCGAACGAAGCGCTATTATCTGTCGGTTGAGGTTCGTAAGGGCAACTGTGTCGTTGTCGATCAAATCAAGCGCGCCCACTCCCGAACGTGCAAGCGCTTCAACAGCGAAACCTCCCACACCGCCTACGCCGAAAACGGCAACTCTTGCATCGGCGAGCTTTTTTATTGCTTCTTCGCCGAAGATAAGCTCCGTTCTTGAATACCATTCAATATTTTCTGCCATAAATTTTCCTTTCGATCATTCTACATCTTCCCATGCTTCATTATCGGACAAAGAACCATCCGGTTCGTCCGTTTCGCTGTCGGGGGAATCCTCGTTTACGGCAGCGGTCTGTGTTTCTTCCGTTTCTTCGCTGTCTTTGGGGAGGATGACTATTGCCTGACTGTACATCTGCGCATAACGTGTTTCAAACTTGTTTATGTTGTAGTCGATGATGCCCTTCATTGGGTCGTTCAGCGTGACAAGATCGGCGCTCATATTAAAACCGGCAAGCACGAAGCAATGCTCGTTGAGATACCAGTCGAGCTTTTCGCCCGTTGCGTTGTCATACCAGCTTTCGTAGTATTCGGGCTCGATCATTCCGTCCGTTCCCCAGCAGATAACGGGGATCCCCTGTGCAAGATAATCGTACAGAACATCGGGGCTTGAACCCGAGAGATTGATAACATCATAACCGCCGCCGTGATCGTCAAGATACTTGTTTGCGGCTTTGACTATAGCGTTGGAAAAGCAGCCATAGCCGCGCGAAAACGGGTCACCTATAAAGTATTCGAAAAAGCTGTCCTTGTAAAGCAGATCGTCCTTGTACTGCGCATTTCCGCCCTTCGGAAGATAGTTTTTCGCAAGATCAACCTTGTCTGCGTCAAAGCCGAGATAGCGAAGATATATTGTAAGTGCAGTTATTTCGCAGCCGATGGGAAGCTCGGGATTCTGCAGCACCGATTCCATGTCGATATAGACCGAATTCTGATCGTAGTCCTTGCGCTTTCGGCTTGTGATGACAGTTCTGCTCGTTGACGTTTCAAGGTTTTCATCCGTTTCATCGGGAACGGTCGTAACCTCGGGCGCATCGGTCACATCTTCGATATCGAAAACGTAGGAGGTTTCCTCGGCTGTGGTTTCGGTCGGTTCGGTTTGTGTTTCGCAGACCGCTGTCATTGCAGGTACCGACGGCGTTTCATCTATCTTTTTTGTGTTCCTTACAACGAGTATAACTGCAGAAACTATTGCTGCAGCAAGTAAAATACAGGCAGTTGCTGTTGCAAGCTTTATTATTATTTTATCCAAAATTAAAACCTCTATTAGTTAATGAATCTGAAGCTGTCAAAGTTGAAGTCCGTTCCCGGCATGAATACAAAGCTGAGCTGTGTTTTGCCGCTTATCTTATCAATATCAAAGGTTTGGACGCTGTAATTTTCGGAATGAATAAAGTTCACAAGCGTTGTTTTCTGTGTTCCGTTTGAGTTATAACGTATCTGGATAGCGTTTATATCGTTCGGAGTGCTGCCGACGATCTCAACCTTTGAAGCACCTTCGGAGAAATCGAGCTCGCCAAAGTCGATAACAACATTGTTTCCGATGTTTATAACTCTGCCGCCGCTGACTTCAAATTCATCGCCGTAGATATTCTCGTATGAACCTGCGGAAATACAGCCAAACGGGTCATTTGCACCCGAAAAAGCAAATCCACCGAAGATATTGTTGTCATTGAATACAAAGTAAAGATCAACCGTGCCGCATATCGGTTTTGTGAGCGTGAATTTATGCGGAGAAGGCTTGTCCCAGCCGTTGTTGTGGGGGAACATCAGCGTTTCGATGTGTTCGCCGCCGTTGTCGGGGTCACCTGCGTAAAGCTCAACGGGGATATCACGGTTGTTGCAGTTGCCTATATTAAGAGTGAGTGAGTCGGAGCCGTTTTTGCCGAATTCGACCGAGGCAAAGCCTACGGCTGTTCTGCTGCGTATGCCGCCTATTGCGCCCTGTTCCATTATTGTGACAGGTTCGCTTGTATACTTGTAAATGCAGGCAGGAACGTCGGTATACGGGTCGATAGAAGCCTGTCCGAGACCGCTTGCTTCAAACGGAAGATCGGAGATGACCTGCGGATATTCAGAGCCGTTGTTTCCGTAGATGCGGAGCGTGAATTTTCCGTCGCCCTTTGCGGTAACACGGATAGTATCGCTGCTTGCGATCTCAGCTTCGGCATAATTGATAGGTGCGCTGCTTTCGCTTACGACCTTACAGCTTATATCGGAGAAGCTTGCGTTTTCGGGGAATATCTTATACCGAACAAGCGCAGTTTTCTTGTTTTCGTCAAGCTTTGCGCTGTCAATACATTCGGCTTCGATCTTTCGCATCGGGATAAGCTCGCCGTTTACATTTTCATCGTGAGTGATCTGCGGAACAAGCTTTTCACAGCGGATGTCTGAGCTTCCGTTTACCGCAATTTTTACCTCTGCGCTTTCCAGTCCGTTCGAGGTGACCTTAACCGTGATCTCGCCTTCGGTGTTGTCGGAGGAAACTATTGCAAGCAGCTTGCCGCTGAAAAGTCGGCGAGTATCGGTCTTGTACTGTTCATAGTCGGTCGAGTCGCCGTTGTCAAGTCCCATAAGCCTGCCGCTGCCGCTTACTTCGACCTTGACATAGTTGCGTGCGTTTGCGGCAAAGGTGCCGTTTCCATCGACAGCGGATATCTCGATGAAGGCAAGATCACGTCCGCCCGAGAGTATTTCCGTTCTGTCTGCGGAAAGCTTAATTGCAGCTGCATTGCCGAAGCTTCGCTGAATGTCTTCGGCGATAACATTTCCGTTTTCATCATAAGCGACCGCTTTAAGCTCGCCCTTTTCGTATGGAACGCTCCAAGCAAAATGGAGAACATCGCCGTGCTTATGATCGATCGTTTGCTTGCCGAGTGATCTGCCGTTGAGGAAAAGCTCTGCATTGTCGGCGGTCGAATATGCGATAACGTCAATGATCTGACCGTTGTTGAAATCCCAGTAGGGGAGAAGGTGTATCATCGGCTTGTCCGACCAGACGGACTGATAGAAATAGTATGCGTCCTTCGGAAAGCAGGCTGTGTCCATCATTCCGAAGAAGCTGTTTTTGCTGCTGTAAGGAGTAGGTTCGCCTATATAGTCAATGCCCGTCCATACGAACTGACCTGCGCAGAACTTTCTGTCACGGTCTTCTATCCAGGCTATTTCGGCAGGTTTTCCCCAAACAACGCAGCTGTTTGCGAGCGATGAGCATTGGTTGTCATCGTGGGTGAGGAGCGGCTTTGACGCAGGAAAATGATATATTCCTCGGCTGCGCACTTCGGACGAGGTTTCGCTGCCGTAGATAACGACATTCGGATATTTTTTGTGATGCTCGTCATAGCAGCGTTCGGTGTAGTTATAGCCCGAGTTGACGAGGAACTCTCCGACCTTCTGTGCGTTTTCCCATTCGATATAGTTTGAGCCGATAGTAACTTCGGCGTGCTTGTTCGGGTCAAATTCACGGACATAGCCTGCGAGCATCTGTGCGATCTCCAGACCGTGCTCCGATGCGTGAGTGTCGTAGATCTCGTTTCCGATGCTCCACATTATAACGCAGGGGTGGTTGCGGTCACGTTTTACCCAGCTTTCTACATCTGCGTGAGCGGTTTCCTTAAAGAAGCGAGCGTTGTCGAATTCCGTCTTCGGCAGCTCCCACATATCGAAGCTCTCACAGTTGACGAGCAGACCTATCCTGTCGCATATTTCAAGCAGCTCTCTTGCAGGCATATTATGTGAAGTGCGTATCGCATTTGCGCCCATTTCCTTCATAAGTAAAAGCTGGCGTTCAATAGCACGGCGGTTCACAGCCGCACCGAGCGCACCCATATCGTGATGAAGGCAGACGCCTTTTATTTTTATGTTTTTATCATTGAGGAAGAAGCCGTTATCAGGGTCAAACCTTATGCTGCGAAAGCCGAAGTCGGTTTCAAAAGAATCAAGTATTTCTCCGTCCTTGATAAGGCTTGCTCGGAGAGTGTAAAAAACGGGTGAATCGATATCCCAGAGCTTATGATCTTTCACGTTAAAATCGGCGCAATCCGATTCGGCGGCGATGCTTCCGTTCATATCGTAAACGGTATATTTTATGCTGTCATAATCGCCGACAGCTTCGGTATCAACGTGAACAGCTCCGTTTTCCGAATTTGCGGTAACGTAAACTCCGTTCCAAAGTATGTGCGTTTTGTTCGTTTCGGTGAGATAAACGCTGCGGTAGATGCCTGCGCCCGAATACCATCTTGAATTCGGCGATACGAAGCGTACCTGCACCATAATTGTGTTTTCTCCGTCATTGAGCAGGTCGGTTATATCAAATGAAAATGACGAGTAGCCATAGTGCCAGTCACCGGCTTTTCTGCCGTTTACATAAACTGTGCTGTCAGTATAAACGCCGTCAAAATCAATGCTGAACGACTTATCGCCCTTGACAATGCTAAAGCATTTGCGGTACCAGCCTTCGCCGCTTTTGTATAGGTTATTTGTATCGTAAATCAGCCAGTCGTGAGGTATCTCAACCGGCTTAAAGCTGCCGCAGCTTGCGGCTTTGTCATAGCCTGCGCCGTTTTCGAGAAGTGCAAATTCCCAGTTGTTGTCGAAGTTTGCCGATCTGTTCATGTTCATATTAATTTCCTTCCGTTAAAGACATATATATTATAATTATAATACATTTTTGATTTGTATAAATGTATTTTTTGTTAAAAATGACAACTTTTCAATAAAGTAACTGCTATTGACAAATTTTTACAAGCAGATCGGGGTAAAATATCAAAAAGAAAAAACAAGGAGGAAAAAATCATGCCTGTGAAAATCGAAACAGATGAGGAAGAAAAAAAGCTGACTGCTCATATAATCGGTGATATTGATCACCACAGCGCTGCAGAGATACGGGAGGAGATCGACCTTGAAGCGGAACGGCTTCGCCCCGAGATGATGATACTTGATTTTTCCGATGTTACGTTTATGGACAGCTCGGGAATAGGTCTTGTTATGGGCAGATACAAGGCGGCGAAGGCATACGGCGGAAAGATAACCGTTTCGGGCGCTTCGTCACAGATAAAAAAAGTAATGAAGCTTGCAGGTCTTGAACGGCTTGCTTCGATAGAATGAGAGGAACAGGAAAATGTCAGTTGTAAATGAACTTAAATTATCTTTCCCGTCAAAAAGCTGCAATGAGAGGATAGCGAGAATGTGTATTGCCGCATTCATATCGGATGCAGACCCGACGATCGGTGAACTCACCGAGATAAAGACAGCCGTTTCCGAAGCTGTCACGAACAGCATCGTTCACGGCTACAGAGGTATGGTAGGAACGGTCAATATACACGCCCGTTTTTGGGATAACGGCTTGCTCACGGTAAAGATCTCGGATAAGGGCTGCGGCATACCCGATGTTGAGAAGGCAATGGAACCGCTTTATACCTCCGTTCCTGAGGAAGAACGTTCCGGACTTGGCTTTTCGGTAATGGAAAGCTTCACGGACAAGCTCAAAGTCAGGAGTGTTGTCGGTAAGGGAACTACCGTAACTCTGCAGCGCAGGATCGGCGTACATAATAATGAATGACAGCCATTTCTGATGATAAAAAGGATGAAATATGAACTCAACCGAGACCGATAAGTTTACAGAAGAAAACCTCGGACTGGTGCGGCTGTGCGCAAACCGATTCCGAGGAAAAGGAATAGAATATGACGATCTGTACAGCACAGGCTGTATAGGTCTTATCAAGGCGGTGAACGGCTTTGACAGCAGCAGGGGAGTGAAATTCTCGACCTATGCCGTTCCCGTTATACTCGGCGAGATAAAGCGGCTTTTCCGTGACGGCGGAACGGTCAAGGTCAGCCGCAGCGTAAAGGAGCTTTCGCTGAAAATAACACGGATAAAGGAAGATTTCGGACAGAAATACGGCAGAGAGCCCCAGATATCCGAGCTTGCCGAGCTCACAGGCGAAAGCGAGGAAAACATCGTTGAAGCCGTCTGCGCTGGCCGTCCCGTGCTGTCGCTTACGGCTGACGATGATGAATCGGACGGAGGACAGATCGATGTTGCCGTTGAAGCGTATGACGAGGAAATGGCTGAAACGCTCTCGCTCCATGCCGCACTTCGGACGCTGCCCGAAAAAGATCAGCTTCTCATATATTACCGCTACTATAAAGACCTCACCCAGACGCAGACTGCTGAAAAGCTCGGGATGACACAGGTGCAGGTGTCACGCCGTGAAAAGAAGCTGCTCCTTTCACTTCGGAGCTTCCTTGAAGGATAGGGTTTTATTTCCCCTTTGCCGTACAAAGCAGGACTTCTCCGTTTGAGATCTTCAGCATGATGCTGTTGCTGCTTTCGTAAATTTCCATGCTGCAGCTTTTTGAACAGGCGGCAAGCTGTTCCGCACGGACGATGAGAACTTCGTCTTCGTTGAGAGTGCGTTTTACAGCGTTTCCGCAAAGCTGTGAAAAGACTGTTCCCGAGCCTGCGATCTCGTACAGTTCAAAACGGTTTTCACCGAAGGTCTTTGATATGTACAGAGTGAGCTTTGAACCTCCCGAAGACGCAAGAAAAGCCTTCCGTGCAAGCAGAAAGGGACGATCTTCCGAAACCTCGATAGGATATATCGTGCAGGGAGAATGATCGGGTATGAGAGTTATCTCTGATTTGTCGGCGCAGGATGTGTATTTGCGTGAAAAAAGCCTGTCCTCGGAAAGACCGTTTTTCAGAGCTTCAATAATGTTGTCGGCAGAGTTTATTTCACATATATTCTGTGAAAGCCAGCCGTCCGAGCCTGCTTTGACGCTCAGAAGCTCATTTTTATTAAGACTGATCGTGACGATCGGAGAATGCTTTCCTTCAATAATATAATTCATAGCAGGGAGTTCCTTTTTTTGATAACAAATGCAATATTATCGTTCCGAATTTCCGTTGAAACGATAATATAGCTTTAGTATACATTTTTTAAATTCATATTTCAATACAAAATTAAAACAAATTTGACATTTTTTTGTGTAAATATCCATAATTGTTTGGAAAACATTGATTTTTTCGGCGGAAAGTAGTATCATAAAAACATCATAAGTTTTACATGAGAGTTTTGACAGTCAGATGACGAAAACTTTCAAATTTTTATTTTATTTGGAAAGGATAAATTATAATGACATACGAACAGATCGTTGCAAAGGCAAAGGAGATCATGGCTACAAAGTCTGCCGAGGGCTTCAAGGAGCATATTGCTGCAGAAATACATATCACAGGTGAGGGCGAAGGCGCTTACTATATCGAAGTTTTGGACGAAAAGATCTACGTTGAACCTTATGAGTACTACGACAGAGATTTCATCCTCACTGCTTCTGCAGTAGACCTCCTCGGAATCGTTGAAGGTACTCTTGACGCTGTTGCAGCTTATACAACAGGCAAGATCAAGATCGAAGGAAACCTTGACAAGGCTCTCGCATTCCAGAAGGTTTGCAAGACAACAAAGAAAGCTGAAAAGGCAGCAGCATCGAAGACATCTGCTCCAAAGACAGCTTCAAAGCCTGCTGTGGGCAAAAAGGCAAAGAAGAAGTAAAATTCAAAAATGCTTAATGAGCAGTTCTGTAAAGTTTTTTGCGGAACTGCTTTTCATTTTTTATATACTTTATGTTTTTAAAATCGACATAAAATTATGATATCATCTGAATATGAAAAAACGCTGATCTTTCTGTTTTTATGTCTGGGGACAGAAACATATTCGTACTGATCGGCGTATCCCTAAAAATATATTGAAAGGACGATCAAAATTGGCAGAGAAAAAAGGCTTTATCCATGAATTCAAAGAGTTTATCAGCAGAGGAAACGTTGTTGATCTTGCTGTCGGCGTTATCGTCGGCGGAGCTTTCACTTCCATTGTAAATTCGCTTGTAGGCGATATCTTTACTCCGATCATCGGCATGATCCTTGCAGGTGTCAACTTCAACAATCTTGGAGTAACTATTCCCTGGGGTAATCATCCTTATATAAACATCGGCGCATTTATTCAGGCGATCGTTTCGTTCCTGCTTACAGCATTCTGCATTTTCCTCATTGTAAAGTTTATCAATGCTTTCAAGAAAAAGGAAGCTGAAAAGCCTGCAGAGCCGCCCAAGGCTCCCGAACCGACAAAGGAAGAGCTCCTTCTTACCGAGATACGCGATCTGCTCAAGGCACAGCAGGATAAGGAGTAATTATGGCAGAGAAAAACAAAGCTCTTCTGATCGAGGTCATCGGTCAGGACGCTGTTATCGAGGGTATTGACTTCGACTTTGAAGCAGCTACATATCTCAACGTTTTTGGCGGAACAACACTCACCGTAACGGATGCGGAGCGTCTTGCTGCGAATTCGTTCAAGTTTGCAAACTGCGTTGTCACAGCCTGCACAGATGAAAAGATAGTCCGCTGGTGTGATGAAAATGTGCTTGCATCAATACTCATCAACCCCGACGATGATTCAAAGATCATTCACGGCAAGGCACTTGTCTACCGCAAAAGGGCAGGGGAGAATATGGGCTACGAGCTTTTCACGGACGATGAAGTAACCGAGCTTATCGACCTTTGCGATAAAATGGTGCAGGATTTTATTAAAGAAACCGAAAAAAAGTAAAACTCAAGGAGGAGGCACCCATTTTTGCTTCCTCTTTTTGTTTTTTATAGCATATTGCAAAATATCACATAAAAATCACACAAAAGGTCTTGACTTGAATGTCGGAATATTGTATAATGTATCGTGGAATAATAAGTGCAGTTTTTTTACTGCTCTTGTTAAAGGGAACCTCTAAAAAACTCCTTCACGGCATATTTTCTATGACTTACATCATCTGCTGCGTTAACAAACCTTGTAATACATCAAGTATTACTGCGGTTTGCTGACTTGCAGCTGATGCAAGTCATGTATGAAAACATGCTCGTGTCCCGGTTTTTAGAGAACCCCTAAATTTTATTAGGAGGTCTATGTAAAATGTCAACAAAAGCAAATTACCCCATCAGTGAGATCGGCGCAGGTAAAGTCGGTTTCTCCAGAACTCGTTCTATCATCGAGGCTGCTTTCTATGGCAACAACGTAGTAAAAGTAAATACTCTTAAGGAGGCTTATAACCTCGCAAAGAATTCTCCGGGAACTATCGTTACCGATATGCCTATCTACCGCGGCGAAGAATTCGGACTTGACGCTGACGCAAAGGTTCTTCTCTTCAACGATGGTGCTGTTACAGGCCGTTACGCTACTGCACGCCGCATCAAGGGCGAGCCGGGCGTTGATGAAGTTAAGCTCGACAAGGTAGTTATGGACGCTATTTACAAGACACGTTTCAAGAAGCTCTACCATGCAACCTGCTTCGTTGGTCTTGATAAGGAATTCATCGCAAAGGCTCATCTCCTCATTCCTGAGGGCGAAGAGAACCTTCTCTACAACTGGATGCTCAATTTCCAGTATATGTCCGATGATTATGTAAAGATGTACAAGGATTCCAAGCCTATCGGTGACGGCAAGGAACCTGATATCTACATCTTCTCCGATCCGCAGTGGAAGCCGACAGAGAGCCCTGACGTTGATTACAGCTGCCTCTCCGATCCTCTTACACTCTGCTACTTCGATACAAACCAGAACTGTGCTGCTATCCTCGGCATGAAGTACTTCGGCGAGCACAAGAAGGGTACTCTTACAATGGCTTGGGCACTTGCTAACAGAAACGGCTATGCTTCCTGCCACGGCGGTCAGAAGGAATATACTCTTGATGACGGTTCCAAGTTCGTTGCTTCCGTTTACGGTCTTTCCGGCTCCGGTAAGTCCACACTTACACACGCAAAGCACAACGGCAAGTATCCTGCAATCAAGGTTCTCCACGATGACGCATTCATCATCAATACCGATACATGTGCTTCTATCGCTCTTGAACCTACTTACTTCGATAAGACAGCTGACTATCCTACAGGCTGCCCCGATAACAAGTACCTTCTCTCCTGCCAGAACTGTTCCGCTACAATGGACGAAGACGGCAAGATCCAGCTCGTAACAGAGGATATCAGAAACGGCAACGGACGTGCTATCAAGTCCAAGCTCTGGTCTCCTAACCGTGTTGACAAGATCGATTCTCCTGTTAACGCTATTTTCTGGATCATGAAGGATCCTACAATTCCTCCTGTTATCAAGCTCAAGGGTGCTTCCCTCGCTTCCGTAATGGGTGCTACACTTGCTACAAAGACATCTACAGCTGAACGTGTAAAGGCAGGCACAGATATGAACGCTCTTCGTATCGTTCCTTATGCTAACCCGTTCAGAACATATCCTCTTGCCAACGACTACGAGAAGTTCAAGAAGCTCGTTGAAGAAAAGAATGTTGCTTGCTACATCATCAACACAGGCGACTTCATGGGCAAGAAGGTAAAGCCTGCTGATACTCTCGGAATCCTCGAGTCTATCGTTGAAGGCAAGGCTAAGTTCGAGAAGTGGGGTCCTTTCGAGGATATGGAGATCATGCCTTGGGGCGACTTCGAAGTTAACCTTAACGATAAGGAATACACTGAACAGCTCAAGAATGCTATGCAGAACCGTCTTAACAGCGTTGAAAAGTTCGCAGAAGAAAAGGGCGGCTACGACAAGCTTCCTGACGACGCTGTTGCAGCTATCAAGAAGGTTGTTGACGAAGCAGCTTCTCTCTAATGGGTAATGCTTAATGCGTAATTTATAATTAAACCGCAGCTTACATTCCTACAAAGGTGTAAGCTGCGGTTTTTTATATAAAAGCAGCCGCAAATTGTATCAAAACTGATGCAATTTGCGGCTGAAATAATTACGCATTACGAATTACGAATTACAAATTAACGATCTGCCATTTTCCGTTTGATCTGACCATGAAAAGCATTTTCTGAACGGTTTCGTGGTCTTTTTCATTGTAGGTCGTGACTTTGATATTGACATTATATCCGCTGTCTGTCTTTTCTCTTGAAATAAACTCGGCGGAAACGGCAAAATCTTCGCCCCAGTCGATCAAATACTGCTCGCGAAGCTCGTCAAATTCCTTTTCGGAAATTACTGTATCTCCAAAGCATTGCTGATATTCCTTGTATATCCCGTGAGTGAAGGAGGAGTATGCCTTGTCAATGGTTTTCATCTGTCCGCTTGTCGAAGCATTGATGACTATAAGAAATACAAGTGCTAAAACGGTGACCGAACAGAAGATGATGCTGATAATTTTCGCTGTTGAAAGTTTGCTCATAGGCAGTTACCTTTAAAAAGCTTATTCAAGGATAGCGCCCTTCGCTGCGGAAGAAACAGTCTTTGCATAACGCTTTAAGTAACCCGTGAGTTCCTTTTTCTTTGGAACGAAGGAAGCCATACGTCTGTCGATCTCTTCCTGCGGAACGTTGAGTGTGAGCGTGCAGTTCGGAATGTCGATCGTGATAGAGTCGCCGTCCTGTACAATACCGATGATGCCGCCTTCAGCTGCTTCGGGGGAAACGTGACCGATAGAAGCACCTCTTGATGCGCCGCTGAAACGTCCGTCTGTTATGAGCGCAACGGAGGAACCAAGTCCCATACCCTGGATAGCGGATGTAGGATTGAGCATCTCTCTCATTCCCGGGCCGCCCTTTGGTCCTTCGTAACGGATAACAACAACGTCGCCTTCAACGATCTTGCCGCCGAGGATAGCAGCCTGTGCGTCTTCTTCACAGTCATAAACCTTTGCAGGTCCTGTGTGAGTGAGCATTTCGGGAACAACAGCGCTTCTCTTTACAACGCAGCCGTCAAGTGCAAGGTTGCCCTTGAGAACAGCGATGCCGCCTGTTGTGCTGTACGGATCCTCGATAGGACGGATGTAGTCATGATTCTTGTTTACACAATCCTTGATGTTTTCACCGACAGTCTTGCCTGTAACGGTCATAATGTCGGTTGCAAGCAGACCCTTCTTGTTAAGCTCGTTCATTACAGCGTAAACGCCGCCTGCTTCGTTGAGGTCTTCCATGTAAGCGTGACCTGCAGGAGCAAGGTGACAAAGGTTAGGCGTTCTTGCGCTGATATCGTTAGCAATGTCAAGGTTAAGCTCAACTCCGCATTCGTGTGCGATAGCAGGGAGATGAAGCATACTGTTTGTCGAGCAGCCGAGAGCCATATCAACTGTAACAGCGTTGTGGAAAGCTTTTTCTGTCATGATATCGAGAGGACGGATATTCTTTCTGTAAAGCTCCATTACCTGCATACCTGCCTTCTTTGCAAGGCGGATCCTTTCGGAGTAAACAGCAGGGATAGTGCCGTTGCCCTTGAGTCCCATGCCGAGCGCTTCGGTAAGGCAGTTCATGGAGTTTGCAGTGTACATACCCGAGCAGCTTCCACAGGTCGGGCAAGCCTTATTCTCGTATTCTTCAAATTCATCTTCTGTTATTCTGCCTGCTGTGTAAGCGCCTACTGCTTCAAACATACTTGAAAGGGAGGTTTTGCTGCCCTTGACATGACCTGCAAGCATCGGACCGCCCGAAACGAAGATCGTAGGAACATTGATACGAGCGGCAGCCATAAGAAGTCCGGGAACGTTCTTGTCGCAGTTGGGTATCATTACGAGAGCGTCAAAATGATGAGCAAGAGCCATACATTCGGTCGAATCAGCGATAAGTCCTCTTGTAACGAGTGAATACTTCATACCCTCGTGACCCATTGCGATACCGTCGCATACTGCGATAGCAGGGAATACAACAGGAGTACCGCCTGCCATTGCAACGCCCATTTTTACGGCTTCAACGATCTTGTCGATGTTCATGTGACCGGGTACGATCTCGTTGTAGGAAGAAACGATACCAACGAGCGGACGCTCCATTTCTTCCTTTGTCATACCGAGCGCATTGAAAAGTGAACGCTGCGGAGCCTTGTCCGAGCCTTCACAGAAGAAGTTTTTGCAGTCTTTACATTCCATTTTTTAACATCCTTTCGTTCGGAAACGTCAGTCGGCGTTTCCGAAATATTTGCTGTAATTCAAAATATATTGTTTTGCAAGTCGGTCAAACTTGGCTTGGTCAAAGCATCGGCGGAAGTCCTTGTCCTGCGAAGCAAAGCTGACGTTTTCACAGAATTCAAGGAAATCGACAAAGCTTCTGCCCGATGGTCTGCTTGCAGCACCCGTTTTTACGGCAGAATCAACGATCTCCGCAAGCTTTTCGTAGCCGATAGCGCGGAAACCGTTTGCTGCGATGCCGAGAAAGTCGTTTGAGAGGTTGAAAACAGCCTCGGAGAAGCCGCTGTTCAGCACTTGCTTCAAGGTTATCTCTGCACAGTAAATATTAAGGCAGGGAGTAGGCAGATTGTTGAGCTTTTCACCCATATCCGACCAGTCTTCCTTGAAGCTTGTTTCTATCCAAGCTGTAACAGCGCCGACTATCTCATTTTCGGGCATATCCGAAAGGTCGCTCCGTTTTAAAGCTTTGTAGCGGAGCTGGCCTTTCATAAAAGCGTCTGCATCCGTTATATCCGATGCAAAAAAATCAAATTTGCTCATATCTTATGAATTGCCGAGGAATGCTGCGCCGATGATTCCTGCATCATTTCCGAGCTTTGCAACTGTGATCTCGGTGTTGCAGTCGAGCATCCTTGTGTAAACTTCCTTTTTAACGAGTTCCTTCATCGGAACGAGAAGCGGATCGCCCTCGTTGCATACGCCGCCGCCGATGCAGAGAATGTCAGGTTGGAAGATGTTTATAACGTTTGTGATACCTGCTGCGAGGTACTTTATATACTTGTCAACTACGGCTTTTCCTGCTGCATCGCCTTCGCGCATTGCATTGAAAGCGTGACGTGCGGAAACCTTTCCGTCCTTCTTCTCGTATTCGGCGAGGAGGCTTTCGGGATTTTCTGCGATAGCAGCCTTTGTCATATTGATAAGTCCTGTTGCGGAGGAGAAAGTTTCAAAGCAGCCCTTTCTTCCGCAGGTGCACTGCGGTCCGTCAACAGCGATGACCATGTGTCCGATCTCTGTTCCTGCGAGGTTTCTGCCCGTGAAGATCTTGCCGTCGATGATAACGCCTGCGCCAACGCCTGTTCCGAGAGTGATACATACAGCGTCGGTAGCACCCTTTGCAGCGCCTGCAACAAATTCGCCGTAAGCAGCTGCATTTGCGTCATTTGCAACATAAACAGGCTTGTTGATGTGTTCCCGGATATACTTTCTTATGGGGACGTTCTCAAAGCCGAGGTTGTTGGAGTAGGGGATAGTGCCGTTGATGTTGTCGGCGATACCGGGAGTTCCGATTCCGATCCATTCAATATCGTCAATGGAGATGCCTGCGTTCTGTGCAGCTTCGATGCTGACCTTTGCCATATCGTCTGCAATCTCCTTCGCAGGACGGGGGCAGTTGGTCTTTGTGGTAGCTTTTGCGACGATCTCATAGTTTTCGTTTACCACGCCTGCTTTGATGTTTGTTCCGCCGAGGTCGATACCAATATAGTACTTCATTTTTTTACTCTCCTTATTAATCCGGATCAATCAATTCTTGTAAGAATAAACTGTGATCTTCCTTCGATAGTGTATTTTCCGAGCCCTGCAGGGAGAAATGCTGTTTCGCCTTTTTTAAGAGTGATATCACCGCTGTCGGATCTTACCGTTACATCACCCTCAAGAACGAGGATGGATTCAAAGGATGTTTCATCAGCGCACAATTCGGCTGAATCATCTGTATCAACTTTGTAAACGGTGAAATATTCACATTTTGAAAGAAGCTTCCTTGTGCAGCCGTTTTCGGTGACAGCTTCCGTTGTCGGATAGGGTTCGGCAGGGCAGAGACTTGTAACGTCAAGAGCCTTTTCAATATGAAGCGGTCTTGTTTTTCCGTCTGCGCCGACTCTTCCATAGTCGTAAACACGGTATGTAGTGTTGGAATTCTGCTGTATCTCGGCGATAAGGATGCCCTTTCCGATAGCATGGAGAGTTCCCGAGCGGATGAAGAAAACGTCACCCTTTTTAACGGGAACGGAGTTGGTTATTTCAAGCAGAGTATTGTTTTTGATCCTCTCTGCAAATTCTTCCTTTGAAACGGTGCTTTTGAAGCCGTAAATGAGCTCTGCGCCCTCGTCGCAGTCGACGATGTACCACATTTCGGTCTTGCCGTATTCACCCTCGACACGCAAAGCGTATTCGTTGTCGGGATGTACCTGAACGGAAAGGTTGTCCTTTGCGTCTATGAGCTTTATAAGAACAGGGAAATTCTCGAAGCGTTCGCAATTTTTTCCGAGGATAGCCTTGCCTTCTTTTTCAATATATTCAGCAAGCGTCATTCCCTTCGCTTCGCCGTTGTCAATGACCGAGTTGCCGTCCTTGTGGCAGGAAAGCTCCCAGCTTTCGGCAACCTTGTCAAAGCTGCAGTCCTTGCCGTAAACATCGCGAAGCTTTGTACCGCCCCAAAGATAATCCTTGAATGCGGGTTTTAATTTCAGTGGATACATTTTAACACTCCTTCTATGAAACATTATATCAATACAATTATACACCTATTTTATAGTAAAGTCAATAAAAAGAATGTATTTGTCGTTTTAAAGCATTACAGGAATGGCTGTCTTATTTAAAAAAATAGTGTTTTTTACTGTTTATGAAGAGCAAAACACAACAAAATGCAGGATGCAAATCAAAATTATGCAAATTTAGTGATTTGCTTTAATATATAAATGATAATATAAATGCAAGCTAAATGACATATAAAATTCATAAATATTTGCAAAATAGCTATATATTGACAAATAAGGTAATAAAATGCAAGAAGAAATAATAAAAATTGCATAAATTTCAAAAAAGTACTTGACAAATGCTTTTGGACGATATATAATAAGACCATAGAAAACAGCAAGGGCGCTGTGAACGGGCTGCAATGGTGGAGCCTGTATCACAGTGCCTTTTCTATTTGCTATAGGGAGATTAAGTTTTCCGAAATTATATTTATTGGAGGAATCAATTATGGAAGCAACAAACATCTTAGAGCAAGTTTCCGAGAGTACCTCGTCGTTAGTATTCGGCGTCTGGTTTTTGATCGGCGCAGCTCTCGTATTCTTTATGCAGGCAGGCTTTGCAATGGTAGAAACAGGTTTCACAAGAGCGAAGAATGCCGGAAACATTATCATGAAAAACCTTATGGACTTCTGTATCGGTACAGTAATGTTCATCCTCATCGGCTTCGGACTTCTCTTCGGTGAAGACCTTGTCGGACTCATCGGCAAGCCGGGCTTCGACATTATGACACAGTATGAGAATTTCGACTGGTCAAGTTTCGTATTCAACCTTGTATTCTGCGCAACGACAGCAACTATCGTTTCCGGTGCAATGGCTGAAAGAACAAAATTCATTTCCTACTGCGTTTATTCCGGAGTTATCAGCGCACTTATTTATCCTATCGAAGCGCACTGGATCTGGGGCGGCGGCTGGCTCGCACAGATGGGCTTCCACGATTTCGCAGGTTCGACCTGTATTCACATGGTCGGCGGTATCGCAGCTCTCATCGGCGCAAAGATCCTCGGACCCCGTATTGGCAAGTTCGTTACCGATAAGGACGGCAAGGTAACAAAGGTAAACGCTATCCCCGGTCACTCGCTTACTATCGGCGCACTCGGCGTATTCATTCTCTGGTTTGGCTGGTACGGCTTCAACGGCGCTGCTGCAACAAGCATTGAACAGCTCGGTTCTATCTTCCTTACAACAACAGTTGCTCCTGCAGTTGCAACAGTTACCTGCATGATCTTCACTTGGATCAAGTATGGCAAACCCGATGTTTCCATGTGCCTTAACGCATCGCTCGCAGGTCTTGTAGGTATCACCGCTCCCTGTGACACAACAGACTGCCTCGGCGCTGTTATCGTAGGTATCGTTTCAGGCTTGCTCGTAGTATTCGGCGTGTGGCTCCTTGACAACAAGCTCCATATTGACGACCCTGTCGGCGCAGTTGCAGTTCACATGATGAACGGCGTTTGGGGTACCATCGCAGTTGGTCTTCTCTCCAATCCGAAGGTTCCCGGTTATGCACTTGCAGATGCTGACGGCAACACACTCGCAGGCGTTTTCTACGGCGGTGGATTCAAGCTCTTCGGCATCCAGCTCATCGGTCTTTTTGCAGTTGCTGCATGGACAACAGTTACAATGATCATTACATTTACACTTATCAAGAAAACTCTCGGTCTCAGAGCTTCCAAGGAGGAAGAAACAAGAGGTCTCGACGTTACAGAACACGGTCTTGCTTCTGCTTATGCAGACTTTATGCCGGTATCCAACTCCATCTTCACAGGCGAAGTTTCCGAAGAAGAACCTGCTGCAGCAGTTCCTGTTACTGTTGTTGACCGTCCTCACATCGAGCGCAGCGCAGACAGCAAGAACAAGTACACAAGAATTGCTATTATATGCAAGCAGAACAAGTTTGAAGCACTCAAATCCGCACTCAGCAGCATCGGCGTAACAGGCTTTACGGTTACACAGGTTCTCGGCTGCGGCACACAGAAGGGTGCAGGCGAAATGTATCGTGGTATTCCTGTTGAAGCAACGCTCCTTCCAAAGGTAAAGGTTGAGGTCGTAGTTTCAAGAGTTCCTGTTGAAACAGTTGTTGAAACTGCAAGAAAGGCTCTTTACACAGGTCACATCGGCGATGGTAAGATCTTCGTTTACGATGTTGAGGATGTTATCAGAGTCCGTACAGGCGAAAGCGGATATGACGCTCTCCAGGATTCCGATGATTAAATTCATCCCCATATAATGTATTACATAAAAACAGCATTGAAGCCTCGGTCGGATGATCGGGGCTTCAATGCGTTTTTATTTATTGAAGATCAGTTCTTTTTGTAAATAAGTATCTCAAACGCAATTTCTGTTTCAAGCTGTGAAAGCGACTCGACACGGCGATGACCTTCCTCGCTCGTTTTATAGTAATAAGGCGTCATTGAAAAAAGATTACGGATATCCTCGTTATTGTCAAGCTGTATCTTTGAGCTTACGGGCAGCTTTTCAAGCAGGGTGAATCCGTCGGGTACGTCCTCTTTCGGCTCGTTTAAATAGGGATCGTCATATATTGCCGATTTGAGCTGCCAAAGGTGACGTTCGGCAGGAATGACCATTATAAGAGTGCCGTTCGGTTTAAGCACACGCAGGAATTCTTCTCCGCACCACGGCGCAAATAGTGTTGTCAGCATATCGCACGAGCAACTCCTGACGGGCAGATGAAATACGCTGCTGACCGAAAACAGCACATTTGTGACGCCCTCCGACTTTGCGCGTTTTGCTGCGGCGTCGGCAGCGGTTTTGGAGATATCCGTTCCCATAAAGAACATATCGGGAGCTTTTTTTGCAGCGGAAACGGTGTAAATGCCCTCGCCGCAGCCTGCGTCAAGAACAACTCCGTTTTTCACCGAGTATTTTTTTACGCTGTCGGAAAAAGCATTGATAAGAATATCGTAATACCCTTTGTTCAGAAAGCTTTTCCTCGCATTTACCATAAGCTTGTTATCGCCGGGGAGCTTCGTGTTCATCTGTTGGACAAGCAGCAGGTTCACATAGCCGCTTCGTGCAGTATCATAAACATGGTTTTCGGGGCAGCGGAAGCTTCCACTGTCACGGTGGAGAGCTTCGCCGCATTTTGGGCAGATATAGCTGTGTAATTCGTTCATTTTCCTGATTTTTTCCTTTCAGATCGTTCTTTGATCAATGGGACTGCCGCCGTAAAAACGATTTTGTTGTTTTCCTTGTATTCTGCGGAGATCCTGCCGCCGTGCGCTTCGGCTATGGCTTTTGCGGCAGAAAGACCAATTCCGCTGCCGCCGCTTTTCTGATTGCGGGAGCTGTCGCTGCGGTAGAAGCGTTCAAAAAGACGCTCGGGTTTGCATTCGGGAAGCTTTTCACATTGGTTTTCAATCGAAAGCACGGCGTTTTTTCCGTTTTCGGAGAGTGAAACGGTTATCTCGGTTTCCGAAGCGGAGTATTTTACCGCATTGTCAAGAAGTATCGAAACGAGCTGTGAAAAGGTATCTTTATTCACATCGGCGGAAATTCCGTTTTCGAGCTTTGTTTCGATCACAGCCGACCTCTGCGCGGCAGATTCCTTAAAATGCTCGGCAGTATGCAAAACGATGTCCGAGATATTTTCTCTTGAAACGGCAAGCTTGAAGCCGCTCTCGTCAGCACGGGAAAGTATCAGCAGATTTTGCATTAGCTCTCCGAGGCGAAGCGTTTGACGCTTGATGTTTCGTGTATATTTCGAGCCATTGTCGGCGCAGGTAAGCTCAAGCGCTTCGGTGTTAGAAAGGATTATCGCCAGCGGTGTTTTCAGCTCGTGACCTGCATTTGTGACGAACTGCTTCTGCTTTTCAATGTTTTCAGCGACAGGTCTTATTGCAGCCTTTGAAAGAAGAATGACTATAAGCAGCATTACCGCCCAGCATATCAGACCGATCAGCAGCGAGATAACAAGAACGTTGGTCATATTGCGGTTTTCCCGTGAAACATCAAGAAAGAAAGCTGTCGTTTCACCGTTCTGCCTTTCGATTCGGTAAATGAACGACTTGTATTTTCCGGTGTTCTTATTTTTTTTGATTATGCTGTTTGCATACTGAACCGCTTCATCCTCCGTGACGGAAGAAATGCGGTCAACGTCCGTGAAAAGTACATTTCCGTCATCGTCCAGCTTTACCGAAAAAAATCTTGCCGAAAGAGCGTTGTCCTCGGTTATAGGGGCGGAGAAAAATGCTCGTTTTCTGTTGTTCTGCAGCGGAAACGGGGGAGTAAAACCGTTTTTCCTGTTTGTGTCCGCAAAGCAGCGTTCAAGCATACGCTCCGATTCGATGTTTGTGATAAAAACATTGAAGCCGTTGAGCGCTCCAAGAAGCACCGCAAGCAGTATCGTTATCGCAGTCATTGAAGTAAGGATAAAACGCTTCTGAAGATCCTTTATCATTTTATCTCCTCCAGAGTGTAGCCGGTACCTCGTTTAACCTTTATTTCAGCATTTGCACCGAGCGCAGAAAGCCTTTTGCGCAGGTAGGATATGTAGACCCACACTGCACCTATCTCCGCATCGGAATCGTAACCCCATACCTTCGCCATAAGGTCTTCGGAAGAAAGATATATTCCCTGATTGAGCATAAGCTGTTCCATAAGACGGTATTCGAGCCGCGGAAGCGTGAACGATTGATCTTTGCAGGAAAGCTGCGATGACTGCATATTGAGAGAAAGATCTCCGCAGGTGAGGATATCGGGGGTGAATTCTTCACGGCGGCGCAGCATTGCTCTTATCCTCGCCAGAAGCTCGCCCATTTCAAACGGCTTTGCAAGGTAATCGTCAGCTCCTGCGTCAAGTCCCTCTATTTTGTCCTCGACCTGTGATTTTGCGGTAAGAAGAAGTATCGGAGTGCGGCAGCCTTTTTTGCGAAGCTCACGAAGAACCTCGATACCGTCCATCCCCGGCATCATAATATCAAGAATTATCCCGTCATAGCTGTCGGCAAGCGCATAATCGAGTGCGTCCTTTCCGTCATAAACAGCGTCAACTATGTATTTGTGATAGGTAAGTATATCCGTGACGGCTTCGGACATAGCCTGCTCGTCCTCGGCATATAAAAGCTTCATTTTCATCATCTCCCGAAACAATTATATCGGTCAGACCTTAATTATACCTTAGTAAGAAGCTTTTTATAATAAGCGTTCATAAAAAGTATATCATACATCGAACAATAAATCAAGCAAAACAAAAGGGTACCGGACAAATGTCCGATACCCTTAATGCGCTTAATAGTTTTCGTTTCTTACTTCAAAGTAAGCCTGCGGATGGTTGCAAACGGGGCAAACTGTCGGAGCAGTCGTTCCGATAACGATATGTCCGCAATTGCGGCACTCCCATACTGTTACGCCGCTCTTTTCAAATACAGCCTTTTCTTCAACGTTCTTGAGGAGTGCTCTGTAACGCTCTTCGTGAGCCTTTTCGATAGCGGCAACGCCTCTGAACTTTTCGGCAAGGTCGTGGAATCCTTCTTCATCGGCTTCCTTTGCCATGCGGTCATACATATCTGTCCATTCAAAGTTTTCGCCCTCTGCTGCGCTTTTAAGGTTTTCTTCGGTAGTGCCAAGCTCGCCGAGTGCCTTGAACCACATTTTAGCGTGTTCCTTTTCGTTGTCGGCTGTCTTTAAGAAAAGTGCGGCGATCTGTTCGTAGCCTGCTTTCTTCGCAACGGAAGCGAAGTATGTATATTTGTTTCTTGCCTGTGATTCGCCTGCGAATGCTTCACGGAGATTCTGTTCGGTCTTTGTACCTGCGTATGGATTTTTGTTGCTCATAATAAATACCTCCATTTTTTAAGTCAATACGGTATGGTATTGCTTTAAAAGATTCGGAAAGTGTGAAGCTTCCCGAATCTTTTATTATAAACACATTATACCATTTCGGACGAGCAAAGTCAATCTTTTTTTACAATTTCGAAACCTTCAGCGCACGAATGGCATTGAGAACGGCGATTATCATTACTCCGACATCGGCAAATATCGCAAGCCACATATTAGCGATTCCAAAAGCCGTCAGCGCAAGGCAGGCAAACTTTACAACGAGTGAGAATACAATGTTCTGATATACGATACCGATACATTTTCTTGATATCTTTATTGCCTTTGCGATCTTGAGCGGATCGTCGTCCATAAGAACAATGTCAGCGGCTTCGATAGCTGCGTCCGAACCCATTGCACCCATTGCGATACCGATATCAGCTCGCATAAGAACGGGAGCGTCGTTTATGCCGTCGCCGACAAAAGCAAGCTTTTCCTTTTCGCCCTTTTCGGAGAGCAGCTCTTCGACCTTTGTTACCTTGTCGGCAGGGAGAAGCTCGCTGTAGAATTCGTCAACGCCAAGCGAACGTGCAGCCTTTTCGGCAGCCTGCTTTCTGTCGCCCGTGAGCATTACCGTTTTCTTTATCCCAAGCTTTTTAAGCTCTGCAACAGCGGCGATGGAATGTGATTTTTCACGGTCGGATATAACGATATGTCCCGAATATTCACCGTTCACGGCAACGTGAAGTATAGTTCCGACGCTGTGGCAGTCAATATGCTCGACGCCGATCTTCTTCATAAGCTTGATGTTGCCGACAGCGATCTTTTTGCCGTCAACAACTGCAGTTATGCCGTATCCGCTTATTTCCTCAATGTCGGAAACTCTGTTTCGGTCAAGCTCTTTTCCGTAAGCGTTCTGCAGGCTCTTGCTGATAGGGTGCGAGGAAGAACATTCCGCAAGCGCTGCATATTCGAGAAGCATTTCCTTGTCAATGGAATTGTGGTGATAATCCGTTACCTCAAAAACGCCCTCGGTGAGCGTTCCCGTTTTGTCAAATACGACATATTTCGTCTTTGAAAGTGCTTCAAGATAGTTTGAACCTTTGATGAGAATACCCTCACGGCTGGAACCGCCGATGCCTGCAAAAAAGCTTAAAGGAATGCTGATAACGAGTGCGCATGGGCAGCTTACAACGAGGAATGTCAGCGCTCTGTAGACCCAGTCCGACCATGCAGCTCCGTTGCCCGAGATGATACCGATAACCGGAGGAATGACAGCAAGCGCAAGTGCTCCGAAGCATACGGCAGGGGTATAGACCTTTGCAAAGCGTGAAATGAATTCCTCCGATCTTGACTTGTTCGAGCTTGAATTCTCGACAAGATCGAGTATCTTTGAAACGGTCGATTCGCCGAATTCCTTTGAAGTCTTTATTTTGAGAACGCCCGAAAGGTTTATGCAGCCGCTTACGACTTCATCGCCCTTGTGAACATCACGGGGAACGCTTTCGCCTGTGAGTGCGCTTGTGTTAAGGCTGGAGCTACCCTCGCAGACAACGCCGTCAATGGGTATTTTTTCGCCCGGCTGAACAACAATGATGCTTCCGATCTCAACCTCGTCGGGAGAAACCTGTTCAAGCTTTCCGTCCTGTTCGATGTTTGCATAGTCGGGGCGGATGTCCATAAGCTCGGTTATGTTTTTGCGGCTCTTTCCGACAGCAATGCTCTGGAAAAGCTCGCCCGTCTGATAGAATATCATAACTGTGAGCGCTTCGTCATAGTCGCCGCTGCCAGTGTAAATTGCAAGCGCAAATGCTCCTACGGTTGCGACAGCCATAAGGAAATTTTCATCAAAGGGTCTGCCGTTTACAATCCCAAGAAAAGCTTTGCGCAGAATGTCATAGCCGATAAGGATATACGCTGCAAGGTACAACGCAAGCTTTACAATTCCCGTGATCGGCAGCAGATGATATATCACCAGAAGTACAACGCAGGTGATTATCCTGGCAAGCATTACCTTTTGTTTTTTCTTCATAATAGGCTCCTTGATGTTCAGAATTCTATTTCACAGTCGGGTTCGATCTTTCTGCAGGCTTTGAGCACGGCTTTCATAACCGACTTCGGGTCGCTGCCCTCCGAAAATTCAACGGTCATTTTCTGCGTCATAAAATTAACGTTTACCTTTGCAACGCCCTCGGTCTTGTTTGCAGCCTCTTCCATAAGATTTGCACAGTTTGCGCAGTCAACTTCGATAGCATAGGTTTTTTTCATTTTATCATTTCCTTTCAAGAAAAATTTATCCGCAATTTTCAATTAAACAATTAAGCAATTGACGAATCGTTCTGTTTGTAGTATAATATATTAAGTAATTACAGTCAACGGGAAAGCGGCTTTTATTACCGCTCGGGCGAAATTAATTTCCAAAAAGGAGAGAGAAAGCAATGTCGGAATTTGAACTTCCGCATTTTCACGATGAAAACGAATCGGCTGAAAGGATGTGTTCGCACATCGGAAAGACCGAGAGCTTCGGAGAGGTAGCAGACGTTTTTTCACAGCTTTCCGATATAACGAGAGTAAGAATATTCTGGCTTTTGTGCCATTGCGAGGAATGTGTGATGAATATTTCGGCAATGGTCGGAATGTCCGGTCCTGCCGTGTCGCATCATCTGAAATGCCTGAAGCAAAGCGGACTGCTTGTCTGCCGCCGCAGCAACAAAGAGGTATATTACAAGGCTGCCGACAGCGAGGAATGCAGACTTCTCCATATAATGATAGAGAAAATGCTTGAAATAAAATGCCCCGATGAACCGTCCGATGACGAGTGCGCTAATAATGCCGAATGCGGCGGCTTTACCGATGGTCAGATCGAAACTGCGCACAAGGTTCACGAGTATCTTACGGCGCACATCAACGAACGCCACACGATAGAATCGCTTTCACGCAAGTTTCTAATAAATCAGACGACGCTGAAAAACGTCTTCCGTGCGGTCTATGGAAACTCCGTGGCTTCACATATAAAGGAGCACCGCATGGAGGAGGCGTCAAAGCTGCTTGATGAGGGAAAGCTCACCGTTGCCGAAGTAGCGGGCCGTGTCGGATATGAGAGCCAGAGCAGGTTTTCTTCCGCTTTCAAGGCGGCTTACGGAGTTCTTCCGACCGAGTATAAAAACAAGTAGATTTATATTAAGGAAACGTTGATTAATTCGTTTCTGCCGTTTTTCAAAATGTACTCAAAGAGGGGAACTCGTGCATTTCTCAAAACGGCGAAACGAACGCTGCGCTTTGATCAGCGTATCATTAAAAACTTTGGAGCAGATAAACTATATTTTGATATGGAAAGGGAAATTATGAACAGAAAGAGATTTTTATCAATACTTGCAGCTGTGTGTGTGCTTATGACAGCCTGTGCAGCCGAAAATGATACCGTGGACATTGTTTCGGAAACGGAAAGTGTGACACAGAGTATCGTTTCTTCCGAAACGGCTTCGGAAACAACAACAGTTTCGACAGTCACAACAACCGAAACAACCGAAACAACCGAAACTACCGAAGTCACCGAAGCTTCGGAAACAATTGAAACTGCTGAAACCGCTATGACCGAGAAGACTCCCGAAAAAGTATCGGTAAATGCAGAAGATATGAGTTTTACGGATTTTACCTTTATCGAGTATTATAAGGGAACAAAGGAGTCGGGCGAGATAGGGGAAAAAGCGATCGATTTTTTCAGAACGACTCCCGAATACAGACAATCGCAGGATTTTTATGATACATATAAAGAGAAATATCCCGAGTATTTTGATGAAAACGGAGTGCTTGTTCCCAAGTTTCACGAAAGCTTTACCGAGGATTTTGACGGTGACGGAAAAAAGGAAACATTTCTTCTGATAGATATTCCTTACAGCAACTATGTTAAGCCCGATGAACCGACGGACAGCTTTTTTATGATATACAGCTTTCTGATCTATACCGACAATGAAGGGCATTTTGAAATTCTTATGAATCACGGAAATCTGTATGCTCCCCAGCTGCTTGATTACGGAACAAGCAAGCAGCTTGTTATCGGCGGTTCGGGAAGTTGCGGCGCAGAGGACGGCAGAACAATATTTGGAGTAAAAAACAACAGACCGGTTAGCCTTTACGGCTTCAGAGGAAGTGTAACAAAGCAGGATTGTTTTGTTTCTGTTTATGGCTGGCAGTCAATGGGCGGAACAATGCTTTTTGAACCTAAAAGCTTTGCATATATACCCGTTGACGGTGTTTTATGCGATAAAGATGAAATCAAAAAAATGGATAAGAACGGCGTTATTAAATATCTGAAAGAAGATAATGATTATATTTCTGTACGGCTTATCGGCGGAAAATACTACTGCGTTGAGCAGGGCCTTATAGATACAGGTTTGATCTATACATATTCGGACGGAGGCTTTGTTCCTGCGCAAAATATTTATGTTCGCAATGACAGAAGTGGTCTGGTCGGAGCACCGCTTATTGATTTTAATTATGATGATGTGATCTCAAAAATGACAAAGGTCAAATCGGAAATGCCGTCATATTCTGCAGAGGATTTGGACGAGTACACAAAGAAATGGCTGAAAGAGAAATATGCCGAATTCATTTCAAATGAAACCGTGACATATACCGCCGATGATGTTAATGTTACGGCATTCTACGGAATATACGGAGGACATGAAGCGGTTACAATGTCACCCGGAACTGATGAGATTCTCTTATTTGTGCCTTACGACTTTGATTATGAAGTAAGTGAAAAGAAATTTGTTGACATTGAAACAGCTTACCGGAGCGGAATTATTTCGGAAATCAGTATGGAGCTGCTGAACTCTGTTTTGAAAAAAAACGAATGATATGGTAAAAGATTTACAAAATATTGTTGCAATATGGCACGAGTTATGTTAAAATATATATATTCATTTCTGAAAACGGAGGGACAACCTTATGTCTGAAAATATCCATACCGCTATACGAAAGCTGATATGCTACGGACTTGAAAATAATCTTATCACCGCAGAAGACAGAATTTATACTGCCAATGCGATCATTCATAAGCTTGGACTTGATGAGTATGCTCCGCCCGATGAAAATTTCTGCAATGTCGAGCTTGAACCCGTGCTTGCCGATATTCTTGACTATGCAGTGGAAAACGGCATCATTGAGGACAGCATAGTTTACAAAGATCTTTTCGACACCGAGATAATGGGCTGCCTTACACCGCGCCCGTCCGAGGTCATTGAGAAGTTCCGCAGAATTTACCGTGAGAAGTCACCGCAGGCTGCCACCGATTTCTACTATAAATTCAGCTGCGATACCGACTATATCCGCCGCTATCGCATCAAAAAGGATGTTAAATGGACGACCGAAACAGAGTACGGCACACTTGATGTAACGATAAATCTTTCAAAGCCCGAAAAGGATCCGAAGGCTATCGCTGCAGCGCTCAATGCAAAGCAAAGCTCCTATCCGAAGTGCCAGCTTTGCGAAGAAAATGTCGGCTATGCAGGAAGAGTTAATCATCCTGCCCGTGAAAATCACCGAATCATCCCGATAAAGATAAACGGCGACCGCTGGGCGCTCCAGTATTCACCTTACGTTTATTATAATGAGCATTGCATCGTATTCAACTGCCTGCACACTCCGATGAAGATCGACCGTGACGCTTTTGCGAAGCTTTTCGACTTCGTTGAGCAGTTTCCGCATTATTTTGTCGGTTCAAACGCCGATCTTCCGATAGTTGGCGGTTCTATCCTGACCCATGAGCATTTCCAGGGCGGTCGTTATACCTTTGCAATGGAAAACGCACCGATCGAGGAAGAGTTCACATTCAAGGACTTTGAGGATGTCAAGGCAGGCAGGGTAAAGTGGCCGATGTCGGTTATCCGTATTTCCTGCCGTGATTATGAACGCCTTGTTGAGCTTGGCGATAAGATACTGACCGCTTGGAGAGGCTATACCGACGAAGCTTCGTTCATCTTCGCAGAAACGGACGGAGTTCCGCACAACACTATCACTCCTATCGCGCGCAAGAGAGGAAACGACTTTGAGCTTGACCTCGTTCTCCGCAACAATATAACAACGGACGAGTATCCGCTCGGCGTATATCATCCGCACTCCGAGCTTCACCATATAAAAAAGGAGAATATCGGTCTTATCGAGGTAATGGGACTGGCTGTTCTTCCTGCCCGTCTTAAAGGCGAGATGGAAAAGCTTGCCGATGTGCTTGTCAATAAGGGCGTTTCCGCAGTCCGTGAGGATCCCGAGCTTGAAAAACACGCTGACTGGGCAGAGGAGTTTGCTCCGAAGTATGAGATCACAGCCGAAAATGTTGACGGAATCATCAAGCAGGAGATAGGCAAGGTATTTGCAAAGGTACTCGAACACGCAGGTGTTTATAAGCGTGACGAGAAGGGTGTTGAAGGCTTCAACAGATTTGTTGAGTATGTAAACAAGTAATTTTTTGGAGGAATAACAAATGGTAGTTATTGAAATGGAAAACGGCAAAAAGATGAAGATCGAGCTTTATCCCGATAAGGCTCCCATCACAGTTGCAAATTTTGAAAAGCTCGTAAAGGAAGGCTTCTATGACGGTCTTATTTTCCACAGAGTTATCCCAGGGTTTATGATCCAGGGCGGCGATCCCGAAGGCACAGGCATGGGCGGCGCAAAGGAAAAGATCAAGGGCGAGTTTGCTTCAAACGGCGTAAAGAATGACCTCAAGCACACAAGAGGCGTCATCTCAATGGCACGTTCAATGATGAAGGACAGCGCAAGCTCACAGTTCTTTATTATGCACAAGGACGCTCCGCATCTTGACGGCGATTATGCAGCTTTCGGAAAGGTAGTTGAAGGTATCGAGGTCGTTGACGAGATCGCAGCAGTTGAAACTGACTTCCGTGACAAGCCGACAACACCGCAGGTAATGGCAAAGGTTTATATTGAAGAATAATATATCGAACGCCGCACAGCGATATGTTGTGCGGCGTTAAAAAATACCGCTGATTTTCGTCAGCGGTAATTATTCTTATAGTCCGAGAACTCTTGACGCAATAACAAAGTAAACGAGAAGTGCGAGCGCGTCAACAATTGTCGTTATAAACGGCGAAGCCATTACAGCAGGGTCAAAACCAAGTCTTTTCGCAAGCATTGGAAGCGAACAGCCGACAAGCTTTGCAACGATGATAACTAAGAAGATCGTCAGAGCAACAACCAATGCAATTGTAATACCCTTTTGGTCGATAAGCAGAACCTTTAGGAACACAACAACAGACATCGTCGCTGCACAGAGTATGCCGACACGGAGCTCTTTCCACATTACACGGAGAATATCGGGAAACTCGATCTCCTGGAGCGAAATACCTCTGATAATCGTAACGGATGCCTGTGAACCCGAGTTACCGCCCGTATCCATAAGCATCGGTATGAATGCGGTAAGCACAGGCACAACTGCGAGCGCGCTTTCAAAGTGCGTGAGTATCATACCCGTGAAGGTTGCCGAGATCATAAGCAGCATAAGCCACGGGATACGCTGTTTCCAGAGCGAAAATACACTCGTTTTAAGATAGGTCTTGCTTGTCGAGGAAGGGAGCATAGCACCCATGATTTCCATATCTTCCATGTCCTCGTCACGGATAACGTCCATGGCGTCGTCGAACGTAAGGATACCGACTATTCTTCCGTCGCTGTCGACAACGGGGATCGCTGCAAGGTCGTATTTTGAAAGCATCTGTGCAGCGGTTTCACGGTCATCGTGAGTGTTTACGCATATAAAGTTGGTTTCCATTATTTCGGAAACGGGAGTGTCATAGTCCGAAACAAGCATATCGAGCAGCGAAACAACGCCGAGAAGCTTGCGGTTCTGCGTGACATAACAGGTGTAGACAGTTTCCTTTGCAAGACCGATCTTTCGTATCTGGTCAAAGCCTTCCTTGACCGTAAGATCGGCACGGAAGTAGACAAACTCGGTCGTCATGACCGAACCTGCGCTGTCCTTTGGATATTTAAGAAGCTCGTTGATCTGATTCCTCGTTGCAGCGTCCGTATTTTTGAGAATACGGGAAACAACGTTTGCGGGCATCTCTTCGATAAGGTCGACCGTATCATCCATGTAAAGCTCATCAATGACATCGTGAAGCTCCTTATCGGAAAGCGCATTGATAAGTACACGCTGGAGGTCGCTGTTCATGTAGGTGAATACCTCGGCAGCGGTTTCTTTCGGCAAAATACGGTATAAAAGCGTGAGTTCACGCTCGCCGAATTCGTCAAACTCATCCATTTCCTCGACGAGAGCAGCGATATCGGCAGGGTTCATTTCTGCAAGTTCAGCTTTGAGCTGTGCAAAATTGCGTTCGGTCAGAAGCTGAACAGCTGTATCTTTTTCCATAAAAAATTCCTCCTCATCTTTCGGAAAAACGGCATAATTATACCGTCTTCCGCAATAATAAAAGCGGGAGGCATAAAACTATGAAGGGTGAGTATTACGAAACGAACGGGGACACTTCTGAAACCGCCGCTTCGCACTTGCTACCTCGAGGTTTTATACCTGTACTTCCCACGTCCATTAAATCTCACTCCTTATTATATATACTTATTTTGAATAAAATCAAAATTACTTATTCATTATACATTAGTACAAAACAAAAGTCAAGAATTTTTATGTTAAATTAATCAAAAAAACTTCCGCATAAGCAGTGACGCTTATGCGGAAGATTATCAGTCAGTCTTTATTGCCAATGGCTTTACCGAGGAATGTCTTGTGATGAGGCAGGATAAGAGCAGCAGTATGAGCGATAAGCCGAGAAACATTGCTGCGCCTTGAAGAGGATCTCCGATAAGATCTTCATTTGTTACACCGAATCCAAAAAACTTAAAGACATTGAACCAGAATAACACAAATCCTTTTTCTCCGAATGTCAAATAGATCCCTGCTGTCGGAATGAATATCATAGCGATGATTATTAACGCTGATGCCCATTTCGGAAGCTTATAAACTATTGATGCAAGCAGCATTCCGAGCGAACATAATGCAATGAAGATAAAAATACATATTCCGAAATATCTGAGCCTTATGGAAAACATATCCCAGCCTTCATTCTGAAGAGATATAATGTGACCATATAAGCTTGCGCCCCATATTTCTTCGTTTTTTGTAAAGAATGATACTATAGGATATATTACAGATATCTCAATTGCTGAAACGATCGAGCATATAATCGAAGATATGAACGTTGAAACACAGGCAGTAGTTCTTGAAACGCCGTTTGCCGCTGCTGTATTGAGAAAATCTGCCATAAATGAACACATAAAGCCAAATATCAGTAATCCTATAAGCATATCAAAGCCGCTTGAGCCTGCGCCGACTAAACTGAACGGAACTTTTTCTATTACTGATATTATTATTGCTGAAAGAAGCATTGAACCAAATACATATATTACAAAAAATAACGGTATTAATCTCATTTTATAAAGCTGATATTTGCAGCAGGCAATAATGCTTTTTATTGACATAAAAACTCCCCCTTTTATGAATTTGTAAGATGGATAAATACATTCTGAAGATTCATCGGTTCGGCGGAAAGCTCCTCGGGGATATCTGTATCCTCAAGCCTTCCCTTGACATAAACAGTCTTGAAGCCGCTTATGATATCTTCGCCCATAAGCTCTTTTCCCTTTGCAAAGCTGTCAACAAGCTCGGCTTTTCCCGAAACGCTGTAACCCATAGAACGTATCTCGTCCGTGTCCTTGTCAAGAAGAAGGTCGCCTTTCTTGATAACGACAGCACGTTCGATGATTCCTGCAGTTTCTTCGATAAGGTGGGTAGAAATAACGTATGTAGCAGGGTGTTCGTTGTATCGGCTTATAACGTGCTTGTAGAAAAGGTCACGATGGTTGGCGTCAAGTCCGAGAATAGGCTCGTCAAAGAACACTATCGGAGCGCCGCAGGCAAGCGCATTTACCGCCTTTGCAATGGTGCGGTAGCCGGTCGAAAGCTTCGCAAGCCTCTTTTTCGGGTCAAGCTCGTATTCATCGCAAAGCTTCAAGGCGTATTCCATATCAAAATCGGGGTAGAAAGCGGAAGCCTTTTTGAACATATCTCCGACCTTGAGCGAAGGATTGTAAAGCAGCTGCTCGCTCATCATGTGTATCTTGCCGAGTGCGCTGTCATTGCTCCTTGCGTTTACACCGTCGATAAGGACTTCACCTGAATCGGCAAACACCCTTCCCGAAATGATGTTGAGCAAAGTTGATTTTCCTGCGCCGTTTCTTCCAAGCAGACCGTAGATGCAGTTTTCCTTAAATGTAAGACTAATATTGTTGAGGGCGGTCGTTTTGCCGTAGTTTTTTGATATATTTCTGACTTCAATCGTGCTCATTTTCGTCACAGCCTTTCTCTATCATATTGATTATCTCATTTTTTGTGATACCGAGCTTTGAGGCTTCGCTGACAAGCGTTTTTATATACTTGTCGCAGAATTCCTGCCTGCGCTCACTGCGGATCTTCTGTTCCGCACCGCTGCTAACGAACATACCAAGACCTCTTTTCTTGTAAATTATCCCTTTGTCAACCAGAATGTTTACGCCTTTAAGGGCGGTTGCAGGATTTATCCTGTACATTGAGGATATTTCCGTTGTTGACGGTATCTGCGTTTCTTCGGGGAAAACTCCCGTAAGAATTTTTTCCTCTATCCATTCGGACATCTGAATGTAAATAGGCTTTTCGCCGTCAAAGTTTGTCAAAGCTTTCGCCTCCTTGTATGTTGGTTAATTACTTGTGTAACTAACTATAACACTAATCATCTTTAAAGTCAATATGTAACTGCGCATTTTGTGATTTATTACAAAAATATACGCATAAAAAAACCATATCCGTACAATTTGCATAAAACTGTGCGGATATGGTATATAATGATAGATCAATAATTACTTTTTCTTTTTAAGTATCATATATCCACCTGCGACCGCCGCAGCAGCAAGTGCCGCAATCGCAATCGGAACAGCGACGCTTTTCTTGTGCGCAGGCTCGGATGTATCAGCAGAAATGTCAGCCGTATTCTCCGAAGCATCGGTTTCGGACGTTTTTTGTTTCAGCAGCTTTCGGCAGTTCCTCTTCCTTAACATCGGTCGTAAGATAAATCTCCCCTCCCGATATCTGAACGCTGTCAACGTTTAGCGTTCCGGAAACGACCTCAATTTCAGCGGTGTGTTCACCGTCGGAAAGACCGTTTGCAAAGTATGCGATCTCACGAAGTCCGCCCTTTGGAACAGCATAGCCGCTCGCGGTCTCTGTTCCGTCAATTTTTACATTGATAACAGCGTCCTTTTTGTTTTCGCCCGTAATTGCAAAACCGTTTCCGTTAAACTTGATCGTCATAACAGCGCCGGATTCACCGTCAGAGCTTGTGCGCTTGTAGGTCTTAAAGCTGCCCATTGTTGTGTGGTTCCAGTTTCCCGAGTAATCGCAGCAAAGGTCGGTGTTGTCATAACGTGTGATATAGCAGTTTTCATTCGCTTCAACAAGCAGATTGTCGAACATATTCTTGTTGAATGAGCTGTAAAGCGACGCTCTGCCGGCGCTCTGAATGCAGGAATCCTTGTCGGTGTAGTCGATGACCATATCGCTGCCGATGAAGCACTTGATGTTTCTGTCAACCGCCGATATCTTAAGCATTGTGAATTCGTGAACGTCAATGTCAGTCGAACCGCTTTCAAGCTCGGTCTTGTTCTTCATAAGGCTGTACTTTCCGTCCTCGCATAGCTTGAACCAGTAGCCGCTTTCGCCTGCGTGACCCTGATTGTATCGTAATCCAACTCCTGCATAGTTTTTTTCGGGTTCATCGCTTTTGGAAAGTCTGACTTCTGCCGAAATGCTGTAGTTGTTCCACCTGTCATCGCCGAAATTTGTGGTCGGATTAGGAGTATAACCCCATTCCCTGGCCTTGATATCCTTTGTTATCTGCTGAACCAAAACGTTGTTTCCGTCGATATTTTCAACCTCAAAAGCACCGCCCTCGTCAGTTGTGTAGCGCGGTGCGCCGCCTCTCGATGCAAGATAATCTTCGGAATATTCTTCATATTCATAATTATCGGAATAGGGGAGAGCAAGGATAGTGCGTTCGCTTGAAGGTGCATTTTTATAGTTGTTTTCCGCTTCAACAGTCGATACCGTAACTATCGAATAAGGCTTGACAGTAACGCTGTATGTGATTTTTCCGTCTTTTTCGGACGGAGTTATCGTGTCGATCTTCTTGAAATAGTTTTCGTCATAGCTGCCGCTGTCGGGACCTCTTGTTTCCCAGACATCAACAGCGGAAGAAGCCTTTTCAAGGTTTGAAACGGTGAAACTGTATGTGATAGGCTCATCGGTAGTATTTGTGATGACCGTGCTGTAATCGCCGCTTGAAAGGTCGGTCGCCGTAAGATAGCTGTAAACCGAATCAACGAGCGCATGACCGTCACCGCCGATCTTTGCGTCAGCATGGCAGGCATCGTCAATGTATGCCCAGCCCTTTTTCATAAACTGTGAAAAATGCAGCGACATAAAGAAACCGCTGTCAAGATAATAGTAACCGCTCCAAGGGTCGCAGGCGTTTATGAACTGCTTCTGACAGTAGCAAACGCCGTCATAATAAGCTGCAATAACGGGTTGCAGCTCGCACATCGTCATTTTTCCGCTCGGATACATCATTATAAGGCGGTTTGCAATGTCAAGAACGCCGTTTAGGTCGCCAAGTCCCGAACCGTTTCCGTCAAAACGATATGTGCCCTGCGAATAGCTCATGGAAGAGCTGCCCTCACTGAACCAAAGCTCCTTGCCGTATTCTTCTGCAAGCTTTTTGGCAGCGTCGGTCGACATACTTGTGTAGTGGCTGCCGACAACATCTACCGCCGCCAGAAGCTCTTCATCTTTAAGCATTTCTTCGGCAAAGTTCCATGTGCAGACCTCTTCGCCGCCGACTATCTTAATTTTTGAATAATCGTAAGGGCAGTCCGTTTCACTTTTTAAGCGCTCGGAAAGATACTTTATCCAGTTGTAATCAGCTTCGCGCTCGTTCTGAACAGCGCTGACATAATCAAATTTCAAACCGTAGGTCTTATACGCCGCATCAAGCGTTTCCTTGTACCATTGGTAACGTGCAGCATAAACGTCCTCGGATTCCTGTATCCACTTCGGCTCGCTCCACCAGAGCATATCAAGAGTAAGGTCGGAGTTTATCTTCTTTGCGTCTGCCGCAAGCTGATATCCTGCGCCTCTTGTGACATCGGCTTCCTCGTCAGCGGTTCGCTTTACGGACGGTTCCGTTCCCGATGACGAGTTGACGTCCGAACCCATTTCAAGCTTTAAAAAGGTGATGCCTACTCCGTTTTCACCGAAAAGATATTCAAGTATCTCGTTGTATTTGTCGGGGTGTTCAGCCTTGTAATCGAGCAGCAGGCGGGAGGAATTGTTTCCCGAAACCATTCCTGCTCCGCGAAAACGCATATTTTCGGCAGTATTTGCTTTTTGTCCGTCAATAATGATCTCGGTACTTTTCATGTTGTTTTCCTCCGCAGTAATGTTTAATACTAATCCCCATTTAATCTGTAGATAAATTAGGCAGCTATAATTGCATCACTCTGCGTCAAACTCCCTTGACAGGCGGTAGCCTGGCTGCGGTCGTTTTCCTTGATTGGTGCAATTCTATCTGCCGACTTTATCTACCGAACAAATGGGGATTAGTATAAGCAAAGCATTGTGCTTGTCAGTACAGCCGCCGACAGAACGGCTGAAATAATTTTTGAAGCTTTCAAAAAATACACTCTTTGTTTTTCTTGATTTTGCCTCTAAGGAAATGCTGATATTGCCGCGGCAAATACGTTTCAGCCGTTTTTCAAAATGTACTCAAAGAAGGAAACTCGTACATTTCTTAAAACGGCGAAACGAACGCTGCGCTTTAATCAGCTTTTTCCTAAAGAAAGTGTATCATAAAAGGGGAGCTTTCGCAATCCTAAATATTTATCAAACTCTTAAAATTTGAATATCATCTTATTCCGTGCAGCTTCCTATATCCGCTCGGGGAAACGCCTTCATATCTGCGGAAAACGATGCCGAAATAATTCGGGTCGGGATAACCCGAAAGCTCTCCGATACGGGAAATGCTTTCGTCCGTTGTTTCAAGCAGCGACTTTGCGTGCGAGATTCGTTTCAATGCAAGATACTCTATCGGCCGAAGTCCGAACCGTGCCTTGAAAAGTCGGCAGAAATGCTGCTCCGAAATGCCCGACATGGACGCAAGCTCACCGAGCGATATATCTTCGCTGAAATGCCCGTTTATATAGCGTATCGCAGGTTCGATAGCATTGTCTGCGGATGAACCGTTTTGGCAGCTTCCGCAGAAGAGCTTACGCATTTCAAGAATATATTCATAAAGCAGCTGAGAGCATTTTTCGGGATCGTGTTCAGGCTCCTTTGCGGCGGAAAGAAGCATATTGAACAGCGAGCGCACGGTGTCGTTTACCGCATTTTCCGCTAAACCGTATTCGCCGAAGCCGAGCGTTTTCATAAGCTCGGAAAGATGCTCTCCTCGGAAAACGACCCAGTTTGTCGTGAAAACCTCGCCGTTCGGAAGGTATTCGTGCGGAAAGCCTTTTGCGGCATAAAGTATGCTTCCCTTGTTCAGCGGATAGCTTTTGCCGTTTGCAAGGAATGTCCCCGAGCCGTCGCTTACAAAGAGAAACTGGTGGGAGATGAGTCCGTTCTCACGGATGATGTGATATTCAGGCTCGGAGATCCCGATTCCCGAAATATAAAACGGC
Organism: Oscillospiraceae bacterium; assembly: GCA_051891935.1. Lineage (GTDB taxonomy): Bacteria > Bacillota > Clostridia > Oscillospirales > Ruminococcaceae > UMGS363. The sequence continues at coordinate 13,602 of JBJFFR010000157.1, read as the reverse complement.
AGCTCTGTCTGCCGTCCGATAACAGGGTATATCGAGCAATACATTTATCTTACCTCTCCTATGTTCAGTATGTTGTCCAGCCATAGCTCCGTGCGGTCGGTGAAGATCATTTTCCGTTCGATTTCGTCTATTCTTCGGACAGCGCCGCTGTAAAGCGTTATCGCACCGCCCTCCTTCAGCGCATCGGGAATGAAATATGTCACCGTCACTTCGGGGCGCTCGTTTATCCGCTCCATAATGATATGAAGCTTTTCGTTAAGCTCGTTCTGCATCATTTCGGTCAATTCGGGCTTTTCGGAGGTTAGTCGTGCAGCCTCGTCCGTGCAGTCCTCAAATCCCGTAAGAGCCGCAAAGGGGGCGAACTGTGCCGCTCTGTTCATCCTTGACATAGGCTGCCGTGACATCGAGGTGTGATGCGGCAGAGATATTATATCGTCATATTTGTTAGTTGTTCCAAGTGCGGACACAGTTGTTCACTCCCTTCAAGCTATGCTTTGTGACCGCCGACCTGTTCGTTCCTCTGCCGTGCAGTCGCACCGTCCTCAAAGTTCATTCCTCGCAGAACGGCGTTTTTTCCGTATTTTTTCTTTATTTCAAGTATGGAGAGCTGCATTGCCTTTTCACGGCGCAGACGTTCCTTTTCGGCAGCTTTTTCACGCTCCGCTTTTTCAATATCGGTGAAAAAATCGAGCTGAACGGCTTCTTCCTCCGTGTCGATGATGTCTTTTTCCCTTGTGATATGATTCGCTGCAATGCACATTCTTCTGACGGTCAGCGACGGGTCGGTTATTCGGTCGTAAAGCTCTGAAACAGCCTTTGTAATGATGCGTGATGAAGCGGTCGGAAATTTCAGATTCGTTGTGCCGTGTGCAGGCTTGGGGATCCTTCTGCCGTAGCGGTCGAGAGTGCTTTCACCCTGATAATTGCAGTTTTCCTTGTCATAACCGACCGTGAGAACAAGCTGATCGGTGACGAGCCGCTTATCAACAAGGTCGAGCGACAGCATATCAGCCATTTCCCTTATAACGATCCGTGCCTTTGCGGAGGTGTATGCTTCGGAAAGGACCTGACCTGTGCTTAAACTGCTCGATTCGGGGCGGTAGGATTTAATATCTTCAATAGTACAGGGCTCATATCCCCACGCATGATCTATAAGAAGCTCCGCATTCACTCCGAAAAGCTTGTAGAGGAATTTTTCTTCATTCGGGTCAAGCGAAGCACGGGCAATGTCGCCCATTGTGTGAAGTCCGTTTTTTTCAAGCTTGTCGGCATAACCCTTCCCGATACGCCAGAAATCGGTGAGCGGAGTATGCGACCATAAGAACCGTCTGTAGCTCATTTCGTCGAGCCCTGCGATCCTGACGCCGTTTTCATCGGCAGGTATATGCTTTGCAACGATGTCCATTGCGATCTTGCAAAGATAAAGATTCGTTCCGATGCCTGCAGTAGCGGTTATGCCCGTTTCGTTCATAACATCGTTTATAAGCATTGACGCAAAACCGCGCGGCGAAAGCTTGTATGTGTCAAGATAAGCCGTTGCGTCGATGAAAACTTCATCCACAGAGTAGATGTGTATATCCTCGGGAGCAACGTATTTAAGGTATATTTCATATATACGGGTGCTGATCTCCATGTATTTTGCCATTCTCGGCGGAGCAACGATATAGTCAAGCTCAAGTGACGGATCCTTTTCAAGCTCGTCAGCATAATATGACTTGTCACGGAATTTTCTGTTCGGCGCTTTGAATCGTCTTGCGTTGTTTACCTGTGAAACACGCTCGATGACCTCGAAAAGCCGTGCTCTTCCCGATATCCCGTACGCTTTGAGCGAGGGAGAAACAGCAAGGCAGATAGTTTTCTCCGTCCTCGACGGGTCAGCAACAACAAGGTTCACTCCGAGCGGATCAAGTCCTCTGTCCACACATTCGACCGAGGCATAAAATGATTTAAGGTCTATCGCAACATATATCCGTTCCTGCTGTTTCATTTTCTCACATCCTTCCTCTACATTATAGCATATATGTTCGATTTTCGCAAGAACTTTTGTTCGATTTTTTATAAAATTTTTTCCTGTGCTTGTCTTTTTTGAATAAAAGCTTGATTTTTCGACAGAAATCTACTATAATTAGGAAAGTGTAGAATATACCAAACAAATATGCGGGGTAACAAAATGAAATACAAGAAAATAGTATCGTTTCTGCTGTTTTTATCGGCAATATCCCTGTCGGGCTGCTCAAAAGCAGAGGATACAGCACCGGTCAATGCGGAAATACATATAATTACTTCCGTATCAGAAGAAACAACGGCAGAAACCACAGCTGAAACAACGGAAACTACAACGGCGGAAACTGTACACGAGCCGCAGCTGACTTCACATATCCACATCACTGCGGCAGGTGACAATCTTATCCACAGCAGCCTTTATAAGCAGGCGGCGGAACGTGCGAACGGGGAAGGCTACGACTTTTCTTATGAATATGACAATGTTGATGAATATATAAAAGCCGCCGATATTGCTATCCTCAATCAGGAAACGCTTATCTGCAACGATACGATACAGCCTTCGACCTATCCGTGCTTCAACAGCCCGAAAGCACTCGGCGATCACATGATAGATATAGGCTTCGATGTGTTCACAATGGCGAATAACCATGTTCTCGATAAAGGCACAAGCGGACTTTCAGCCTGCCTTGACTACTGGGATTCACGCCCCGAAGCTGTCGTTCTCGGCGCATACAGAAATGCAGAGGACAAAGAGAATATCCGAACGCTGACCGAGCAAGGCGTGACGTTTTCGTTCCTTTCCTATACGGAAAGCCTGAACGGATTAAAGCTGCCCGAAGGCTCGGAGCTTGTTATAGGCGACGCAAACGATGTTGATGCAATGGTCAGCGATATAAAGAAAGCGAAAGAAATATCCGACCTCTGTATAGTGTCACTTCATTGGGGCGTGGAGAATTCAAGCAAGATCTCCGATTATCAGCGCAATATAGCGAAAACGCTTGCCGATGCAGGTGCGGATATCATTCTCGGAACGCATCCTCATGTACTTCGTGATATCGAGTGGATAGAGCGTGAGGACGGCAGTAAAATGCTCTGCGTTTATTCCCTCGGAAATTTCGTTTCGGCACAGTCGCAGCCGAGAAATCTCATTGGCGGTGTGCTTGACTTCTATGTTGACCGTTACGATGACGGCGAACCGTTCATAACCGATGTTTCACTCATCCCGACAATACAGCATTATGATTCAAAATACGCAAACAACCGTGTTTACTTCTATTCGCAGTACAGCGATGAGCTTGCAAAAAGTCACGGAATAAACTCCAAGGCGCGCTTCACTATGGAATATATCAACAGCGTTCTTGATGAAACCGTTTCGGCGGAATTTTTGAGAAAAAACGGAATATAACAAACTGCCGCAGACAATATCGCCTGCGGCAGTTGTTGTTCATTTGGAAATATTAAAATAACTGTCCCGGAAGAACAAGCTTTTCCTTTGGCGGAAACTGCTTGTCGAATTCCTCCGCTTCGGCTTCATCAACGAAATAACCCTGAGGCGGAGTATATTCTCCGGTAATTCCGTTAAGGTATCCCGGATTTAACTCCTTGCAGAGGAAGAACGAAGCGTCCTCACCCTCGGGCATACCGTGGTATCTGATGCCGAACTTGCTTGCATAGGTAAAACCGCTTTTGCCGTAGAAGTCAATATTGCCTTCAAAGCAGAGTGCGCCTGCACCCATTTCGGCAGCTTTTTCGAGCGAGTAGTCGAGCAGCTTTTTGCCGTAGCCCTTGCGCTTTAATTCGGGCGCAATGCAGATAGGTCCCATTGCCATGATCGGGATTTCTCTGCCGTCGTCGGCTTTGATAACCGCCCTCATGAACATATTCTGACCGATGAGCTTTCCGTCCTTTTCCATTACAAAGTCAAGCTCGGGAACAAATGCAGGATCGTTTCGCAGCTGATTGATCACATAATGCTCAAGACAGCCGGGACGATATACGTTCCAGAATGATTCTCTTATGAGGTTTTCTACCTCACGGTGTTCATTGGTGTTTTCCAAACGAATGATGTAGTCAATATTATTCATTATTTTATCCTCCTGATGATCGTTGACTGCGGTACGGGGAGGTTTGGCGAGAATGTATTAGCCTAACCTCCCGGTCAGCATACAATCTCCAAGGTGTTGTTTTTCTTCAAACAGCAATCTCCTTAAAAATAAATCTATAATCAAGCCTTTCGGCAGGATTATTCGTTTAACCAATATGTAATATAAAGGGAAACTCTAAAGGGAACCCCTAAAGCTAATTGATGGTTATTCCTCTTCGGAAGCTTCGCCTATTGCACCAAGAACTCCTGACATCATTTTCAAAGTCATTTCTTCCATGCTGATCTCGGTGTAATCTTCGGGAATCTCAAAGTAGGATTCATCGGGTTCATCAAGCAGGTCTATTGTCAGATCTGCGATCTCACCATTTGAACCAAGCTTCTGAAGCTTGCCGTCGGGTGAGTAGTAAAATACCTGTTCCGAGCCGTCTTTGCTGTATTTTTCAAAAATATAATCCGTTCCCTCGATATTTTCGATTCCGTCCTCTGTGAAATTGCTGTAGTCTGCGGTGGTGTCAACAACGGATTCAACTTCGTTGTCAGCGTTATAGGAAGTTTCGGTATCAAGGCTGTAGGTTTTGGAATCCTTGTCAATAAAGTAGCCCTTTTCACCCTTAACTATCAATGTCATTGACATAATACCGGGGATCTGGGTGTCCATATATAGCTTTTTATCATACACATGCATTTCAACCGAAGTAACGGTCACTCCATCTTCTGTGACGTTGCAATTGAAAACAATATTGCCCTTATCCCAATTTGCTGCGGATTTCATAAGTGCATCAGTCCACGATGCGCCGTTTTTTTCGCTGTAAGCTTCGGCTGCTGTGATGCTGTCCGAATCTGAGGTAGGAGCTTCTGTTATGATCTCTGTTTCGGTTTCGGTTTCCGTTTCCGAAGAAGCAGTTGTTGTTTCGCTTGCTTCGCTTACGGAGTAGGATTCTGCTGCATCTGTCTTTTCAGCTGTTTCGTTTGAGGTTGAGCAGCCGCCGAATATGAGCATTGAAATGGCTGCGGTAAGTGCGATTATTTTTTTGTTATTCATATTAATCCTTCATTTTTTATAAATTGATTTGCATTTCTTTATTCTATCTTATCACATTCATTTGTTATTGTCAAGATTTAAGGCAGCACCACACAAACCCTATTCTGTTCTGTATTTTGAGCAGCAGATTTTGCACAAAAAATCTTTTATTTTATACGGAGTTAATTGCCTCCCATTGCTCTTTAGTCATAAAGTTTGTATGACCGACCCTGATTTCACCCAAAAGCGGCACAGTAACGTTTTCGCAGGTGTGATGATAACGAAATCCGAGCTTTTCCTGAACCCGTTTTGACTTAACGTTGCCGTCGTAATAACCGCACCATATAGTCGTCATTCCAAGCTCTTCAAATCCGTGGCGGATGATCCGCTGCGCAGCTTCGGGGATATATCCCTTTCCCCAGAACGGCTTTCCTATCCAGTAGCCGAGTTCACATTCATCGTCTTTATCGGTCATATCGGTATCTCCGTTGAGCATAAGACCGATGCTGCCGATAGCCTTGTTATCTTCTTTAAGACAGACCGCATATACTTCGGGTGCGGAAAAAACTGTCCTGATTATTTCAAGGCTGTGTTTGACATCCGTGTGCACGGGCCAGCCTGCAGGAGAACCGATATCGGGATCCTTTGCATATTCATACAGGCTTTCGGCGTCCGTTTCTTTCCACGGACGGAGTATTAATCTCTCTGTTGTAAATTCCATAATTATAAAGTAACCTTTTCTGTCATATTAATGCTTTTATTATATATCTTAACTATCCTCAGTCGGTTGTATCTTTGCAGGATAACGAAAAAAGCGTCACAGCAGCCTGCAAAAAATGCTGTTATCACAAATATCAATAAATTCTCTTTGGGGTCGGGCGTAAAAAGGCTGAATAAAAGCGATACATAACCAAGCAGTATGATCATCTCATGTATTATTTCCGCAGCGCACATATTTTCAATGATTTTTTTAATTTCGTTATGCTCTAACGAAAACTTTTGCGGTTCCCAAGTCGGGATGATATGCTTCCACTTCTTTACCTTCAAAAGCTTGTAAAGCTTCTTTTCAAACTTCTTTTCCCTGAACCACCGACTTTCGAAGTTTATCCCGTTTTTAGTCAGCGCGTCAACTGCCGTACCCACAGCAAGCCGCATCACAAAATGGTAAAACATCGTTGCCGCCGTTATGGTCAAAGAAAACAGGGGAACAGTATGATATGTCCTGTAAAGAACAAAGAAAACAAACGAAAGTATCGCTAATAAAACTGTGATTGCCTTAAACAATCTGCTGAACTGCATATAATTCTCCGTTTCCGCTTGTCAATTGCCACAAAGCTCCGATATTTTCTTTACGGTATTCGCAGTTCTTATCGTGAGGAATTCACCGATACCTGCGCTTGCGGTCTTTTTCCACCAGTTGGCCTTTGAATAATTCTTTCTGTCGAATGACCAGAAAATAACGTCCTTGTATATAAATATCTTTTCAAGCTTTTCGGACGGTTCACCGATCTTCTCGGAAATTTCCTCTGCTGACATAGGCGGTATTACGAATATAAGATTGTCGTAAATGTCCTTGTCGGCCGTACCCCACCATTCGGGAGCGTTTTCCAGAATGTCGGAGAGCTTTTCATCGTCCGTTATGCAAACCTCGGTGCAAACGCCGAAGCTTTCATTTATCATTTTTTCAATATCGTCAGCGGTGAACTCTCTTTCAGCCGAAAATACAACATTTCCGCTGTTAAGATAGGTTTTTACATCGGTGAAGCCAAGCTTTTCAAAAGCTTCCTTCAGTTCCGACATAACTATTTTGTTTTTGCCGCTGATGTTTACTCCTCGGAGCAGAGCTATGTATCTTTTCATTTTGTTACCTATCGTTGTGAGTTTCTTCAAGCAGCTTCAGACCCTCGTGCATATCCTGTCCGAGAATCTCCTGCGTCTTGGCAAAATCATATTTCTCGTGAAGCTTGTCGTGGACTTTGAGAAAAGCCTTTTTGCCGTATTTATGTATGAACAAAGCCTGTGCTTTTGCGGCATTTGCGCCGTCATTGCCTTCAAAATAGAAGCCCTTGTGACAGCCTTCAATATCGGGACAGTCATAACAGCCGTCATAACCCTTTTCCTTGCAGCAGGTCACATTCGGGCACTTGCCGTCGGGCGAGCAGGTCGCAAATGAGCAGACGTTGTATTCCGTCCGACAGGAGCCGCACCATTGACCGAGGAAACAATGATCGCAGGAAAAACCGCAGTAAGCGACCGGGTCAACACCCTTTCGAGCGAACTTGCAAAGCTTGTTCTTTATCCGCTGCATCGCTTCGATGTGCATTATCCAATGTCGGCTGAACGGCATTTTTATCAGACCCTTGATATCCTTGCCGCACCAGTAGTCAATGAGCCAGACGGCCTTTTCATCCTCGCTTACGCAGCCGCAGGCGATGACTCTTTTTCTGTCTTCTTCGGTGAATTTTCTCTTCGTCTGTTTGTATTCCATTTTTAAGAGAATATCATTTGTGGAAAGCATAACAGCCTTCGCATATTCATAAAGCTGCTTTATGTCAAGCACTCTTGAAAAAGCAGCGATATCCTCTCCTACAAGCTCGTTGCCCGTGGTGATGATGGGGGAGTGTGTCTTCTGCCGGAAATTCCCCGAGAAAAGTATCTGTTCATCGTTTTCTATAAGCGTGTGAGCAACAATGTCCTCAATGCGGAAAATGTGCCATATCGAGTAGGCAAGAGTCTTGCTGTGATAACCGTCTGCGCCTGCAAACGGCATTTCGGAAAAAGCCTTTTTGGGGAAGCCGTTCACTATGTAGGTTATCTGTTCAAAAAGACTGCTGCGCAGTTCAATAAGCCGATCGATGCCGTCTTTAAAAGTGCTTTCTTTTTTTATAAGCTCCTGCATAAGAGCGTTCTTTTCCGACCATTCCTTGTTCATAGCTTGACCCCATTTTTGGACTTTGTATTTCTTAAATTATATACTTTCGATAAGAATTTGTCAATGATTTTTAAAAAACAAAATTGTCAGCTTCCAACTATTTCAATCTGTTTTCCCGTAAATTATGCCGAAGTTTATATCAATATGTTGACTAAAGCCGTAATAATGATGTATAATTATATAAAATAATGCGTCGGTTATGCTGACGGAAAAGGAGTGGAAACAATGTTTGAAAAGCTCTTCAAATTAAAGGAAAATAACACTACTGTCAAAACGGAGATAACGGCAGGCATTACGACCTTTGTAACGATGGCGTATATCCTTGCGGTAAATCCGAATATACTTGCTGCTGCAGGGATGGACAGCACGGCAGTTCTGCTTGCGACCTGTCTTGCATCGTTCCTCGGAACGCTTATTATGGCATTCGCAGCAAATCTTCCGTTTGCGCTTTCGGCAGGAATGGGACTGAACGCCTTCTTTGCTTACACCGTATGCGGAATAATGGGTTATCCGTGGCAGGCAGCACTTCTTGCAGTATTCTTTGAGGGTATAATATTCATTATTCTTTCGCTGACAAAGGTTCGCGAGAGCATATTTAACTGTATCCCTCTCCAGCTCAAACGTGCAGTTTCGGTTGGTATCGGTCTTTTTATCGCATTTATCGGTCTGCAGAATGCAGGCCTTTGCGTGGATTCGGCAACGCTTGTTTCGCTTGTGGATTTCCGTGAAAGCTTCTCAACTTCGGGTATCTGTGCGCTGCTTGCTTTAGTCGGACTTATGATAACATCGGTGCTTTATATCAAGAAGATCAAGGGTTCAATACTTATCGGCGTATTCGGCACATGGCTGCTCGGAATGATCTGCCAGCTGATCGGCATTTATGTCCCTGACGGAGTGAATTATTTTTCCCTTTTCCCGACATTTGCAATGACCGATTTTTCAAAGCTTGGAGAAACCTTCGGACAGTGCTTCAATGTTGATCTCAATTCGATAGGAGTATTTAATTTCATCGCTGTTATCTTCTCGTTTCTTTTTGTCGATCTTTTTGATACGCTTGGAACGATCATCGGAGTAAGCACAAAGGCAGGAATGCTCGATAAAGACGGAAAGCTTCCTGCGATCAGACCTGCACTTATGGCGGATGCTGTTGCAACGTCTGCAGGCGCCGTTCTCGGAACCTCCACAACAACGACCTTTGTTGAATCTTCGGCAGGCGTTGCGGCAGGCGGAAGAACAGGTCTTACTGCGCTGACAACATCGGTTCTGTTCCTTCTTTCAATGTTCCTTGCACCGATCTTCATCGCTATCCCATCATTTGCAACTGCTCCTGCGCTGATCGTTGTAGGCTTCCTTATGTTCTCTACCATAACAGAGATCAAAGTGGATGAAACAAATTATACATCGGCTATCCCTGCATATCTATGTATAATCGCAATGCCGCTTTTTTACAGCATTTCAGAGGGTATCGCTATCGGGATGATCTCCTATGTTGTTATCAATCTCGTATGCGGCAAAGCAAAACAGATAAATCCGTTAATGTATGTCCTTGCAGCAATGTTTGTGCTAAAATATGTTTTCCTATAAGAAACGGAGGGTCTGACTTGAACGATATAAAAAAATATATTACGGATATCCCCGATTTCCCTGAAAAGGGGATCATTTTCAGAGATGTAACATCGCTTTTGCAGAACGGCGAGGGCTTTTCGGCGGCTGTCGATGAGATGACAAAGCTGCTCGATGATGTCGATTTTGACGCCGTACTCGGACTTGAAGCAAGAGGCTTTGTGTTCGGCGCTCCTATCGCTTATGCGAAGAAAAAAGCCTTTATCCCCGTACGCAAAAAGGGCAAGCTCCCGAGAGCGACCGTTTCCGCAAAATATGAGCTTGAATACGGTACAGCCGAAATTGAGATCCATACCGATTCATTGAAAAAGGGCGATAAAGTCGTGATCATAGATGATCTTATCGCAACGGGCGGAACGCTTGAAGCAGCAGCAAGGCTTGTCGAACAGCTCGGCGGAGAGGTGGTCAGGATCGTCTGCCTTATGGAGCTTACCGACTTAAAGGGCAGGGACAAGCTCCAAAAATACGATGTCCGCTCCGTTGTCACCTATGAGGGAGAATGATTTATACTTAAAACCATTTAAAAACTGTACAAAAAATGGTGAAAAAATCTCTCGTATATGGATTTTGCGCAGATTTTTTGTCTACAGTTTAAATGGTTTTTATACTAATTCCAAATCGTTCTATAGACAAAGCCGACAGATAGAATAATCCAAGTCAAGGAAAACGACCGCAGGAAGGCTTGATGCCTTTCAAGGGAGTTTGACGCAGAATTGGATTATTATAGCCAAGGATTTGTCTATAGGTTGATTTGGAATTAGTATTAGTATTAAAACAACGCCGCACAATTATTGCCGTGCAAATGCTCGGAATATAATTGTGCGATGTTATTTTAATGTTTTAACGTTTCGTTTATCCAGTTTTCAACTATTGGAAAATCTCTTTCTTCCATAAACGGATGCTTACTGCCGTTTGAAACTGTCACCTTTGCATCAAATCTTTCGGCAAAAGCGGAAATTCTTTCGTATGGCTGGAGATCGTCAAGCTCACCGTAAAGGATAGCTGTGCCTTTGTGCCACGAGGTTATCGGATGCTCTTTTATGTAGTTGTAATAATCCCAGCGAAGAGTGTCGAGAGGAGTTTCGATCTCTTTTTTCTCTTCAAGCATTTCAGCTGTTACGTTTGACCACAGCATCATGTGTTCAACCAACCATTGCATATCAACGACAGGGGACTGGAACATTATTTTTTCAAATTTTCTTTCAGCATAGGTCTGAAGCGAAAAGTATGCCCCAAGACTGCAGGAAAACAGTGAAACCTCCGTCCAATTTGAAAAAACATAGTCAGCGATCGCAGTCAGGTCTTTTCTGCCGTTCCAAACGTCGCATCTGTATGACTTGTCCGTTCTCTCTCCGTGTTCGGGAAGGTCAAAGCTTACCGTCTGATAACCGTATTGTTCTGCAATAACGGCAAAGCTTTCAGCATATTCCTTTCGGCTCATTTTTCCATGAACATGGATAAAGACTTTGTCCGATGGTTTTCCCCATATTATGGACGGAATACCGTTTATGTCGATTCTCTTCTGTTCCATATTTGTGCTCCTTTTTGTGAAAACGAAGATCTGTTTTTTATTTATGCTTTTGTCATAAGAACAACACATTCAACGTGTTCGTCATTGTCCAAACAAATATCCATATCCTCCTCGATAATAGGAAGCCTGAACTTGATGGACTTTATCCACTGACCATTTGGCTGACGTTCTTCATATATCTGTATCTCGGAAACAAGTGCTTCGATGAGCTGCCGCCTTTCAGCTTCATTCATTACTGCGTACAGCTTTTCAAAGTAAATCAGCACCTTGTAGATATTGTCACTTGTCAGCTTTTCGGCTTCAATGGACTGTTTCTTTGCTCTTGCGGCAATAAGCTGATTTTCAATACCCTCTATCTTATCATACATATTATAAAGGCGGTTGTCAAGGTCTGCCTTTCGATTTATATAGTGCCTGTCATCGGGGTCGAGTGAGTCTATTTCCTCGATAAGCTTTGACTTTACCCCATAGGCTTGTCTGAGCTGTTTTTCGTAATTTGCAAGCTCCTGCTCAATAGCGGTCGTATCGACCTGCATATTGATCTTGTCCTGCATCATAGAGGCGAATTTAGGATTGCTCACTAATTTAATTATAATCTCTGACACAGAATTGTCAAGCAGTTCTTCATTTATCTGCTTTTTGTAATCGCACTTATAGCCACGATTCATATTTCGGTGTTTGCAGCCGTAGTAGAAGAAATCCTTGTATTTCGTGCCGTCTTTCTTGTGTTTAACGCTCTTGTTTCCGTACATTCCCGCACCGCAGACGGGGCATTTTACAATTCCCGAAAGCAGGTGTACTTTTGTATCTTTGCCGGTATTTACACGCTCGTACTTTTTAGCCTGTGCAAGCAGCTTTACTTGTGCCGACTGCCAGAGTTCTTCCGAAACAATAGGCTCATGCACTCCGTCTGCAAGCAGGAAGTTGTCCTGTTCAACAAGATGATAGTCATTTCTTGTTCCGTGTATCTTTTCCATTTTTCTGCGACCGTAAGCAATTTTGCCGCAGTAAACGGGATTTTTCAGTATCTTGCGGATAAGTGAAGCATCAAAAAGCGGTGTTTTTCCGTTTTGACGTATTATCTTGTGAATGCCGTGATCTTCAAGATATTTGGCAATTCCATTTGCTCCCGTATTTGTGTTCACATACTGATTGTAAATCACACGAATAGCCTCGGCTTCTTCTTCGTTGATTACCAATTCGCCATTTATGAGTTTATAGCCATATGGGGCAAAACCGCCGTTCCATTTACCTTCACGGGCTTTCTGAATACGTCCTTCCATTGTCTGGACACGGATATTTTCTCTTTCAATTTCTGCAACGGCAGACAATACGGATATCATCAGCTTGCCAGCGTCCTTTGAAGAATCAATACCGTCCTCAACGCAAATGAGATTTACTCCAAAATCCTGCATGACCTGCAGGGTGGACAGCACATCAGCCGCATTTCTTCCGAAACGTGAGAGCTTGAATACAAGCACATAGGATACGCTGTCCTTGCCCGACTTAATATCTTCCATCATCTGATTGAACTGCAATCTGCCTTCAATGGATTTTCCCGATTTGCCTGCATCTTCGTATTCTCCGACAATTTCATAGCCGTTATAATCGGCAAAGGCTTTCATTCGTGATTTCTGAGCATCTAAAGAGTAACCGTCGATCTGCATTGCGGTTGATACTCTTGTATATGTATAGACCTTCATTGCCATATTGCAAAAATCATCTCCCATTTTCATAACAGGTTTGGACATATATCTCACGATTATTATATCATTTACTATTACTTTTGTCAACAGGCAATTTCGTATCAATATCCTCATTGCTGCTATTTTCATAGGATTCGTTTTGTTGAGATGTCGGCATATCATCAAAGGACAGCTCCGCTGCGTGTTTTTCAATCAATTCTGCCAATAAGCTTGCAAAACCGTCCCATTCATTTGTCATGGACATTCTCCTTTCTTTGTTGTTTCTTTTGTTCTTATTTTTCTAATTCAAAAAGATCAGTTGCTTAATCAGTAACAATTTCTGATAAACAAAAAAGAGAGCCAAGAAACAAATCCTCAGATTTGCTCTTAGCTCTCTTTCGCTGTTCCGCCCCGCTCATTTGGGACGCCGTTATTCAATTTTTCAAAAATAGTGTCTGACTTATTTTGACTAATCTTAAATGTTTAATATTATTATACTATACAAATTTGCTTTTGTCAAGAGATTTTAGAAAAATTCTTTAACTTTTTTGATTAGGGGCATTGATTGCATTTTAAAAATATGGTAAAATCAGATTAGAGAAAAATATTCGGGAGGACGCTATGACCATAGGTGAAAAATATAAAATGCAAGAAATCTTCGTGGACTTACTCAGAAAGAACTTGGAATAAAGCTCGGCTTTG
>JBJFFR010000156.1:0-33624 GCA_051891935.1 Oscillospiraceae bacterium | reverse complement strand
CAGCCATAGCGCCTGCAATAAGCTTTACAGCTCTGATAGCGTCATCGTTGCCGGGAATTACATAGTCAACATCGTCAGGATCGCAGTTTGTGTCTACGATAGCAACTACGGGGATACCAAGCTTCTTTGCTTCAGAAACAGCGATCTTTTCCTTGCGGGGGTCAACTACGAAAAGCGCACCGGGGAGCTTTTCCATTGTCTTGATACCGCCGAGGAACTTTTCAAGCTTCTCAATTTCGAGTTCAAGCTTAACAACTTCCTTCTTGGGGAGAAGGTTGAAAGTACCGTCTTCCTGCATCTGGTGGAGCTGTTCAAGTCTCTTGATTCTTCTCTGGATTGTCTTGAAGTTTGTCATCATACCGCCAAGCCATCTTGCGTTTACAAAATGAACATTAGCTCTGATAGCTTCTTCCTTAACAGAATCTGCAGCCTGCTTCTTTGTTCCTACAAAAAGAACTGTGTCACCGTTTGCAGCAACTTCACGAATGAAATTGTAAGCTTCGTCAAGCTTCTTTACAGTCTTCTGAAGATCGATAATGTAAATACCATTTCTTTCTGTGAAGATGTAAGGTGCCATTTTAGGGTTCCATCTTCTTGTCTGGTGACCGAAATGTACACCGGCTTCAAGAAGCTGCTTCATTGATACTACGCCCATGATTTTTTCCTCCATATTGGTTTTAATTTTTATAACCTCCGCCCGACTTAACTTAACATAAACTCGGATCACTCCAAGCACCAACTGTTAAAAGTACAGGCGTGCGAATTACTTGAATATTATATCATATTTCTCTTTAAATTACAATATTTCTCATATCATTTATTTGCACAAACTTTTGACTTTCGCATCAATGCTTTTTGGTGATATCGCTTCATTTGTGGAAACAAGTATCGTATCTGTTCCTATGATCTCAATATCACGGCATTTTATGACAACATCGTCATCCTTGCCCAAAAAGCCAAAAAAACGCCCTCTGCCATAAATCACAAGCGATTTGACCATCAGACTCTCCGAATCGAATTCAATGTCATCAACATAGCCTATCTTGCTTCCCGATCGGATGTTTATTACTTCTTTATTCCGAATATCGTTTAAAGTATATTTCATCTCGCACAACCTTTCCACACTTTATATATAAGTATGGAAAGGGATGCTTGTTCTATGCTTAAATGAGCAGTTTATTTAAGTTCAATCACCGTAACCCCGTCTTCACCTTCGCCAAACAGTCCTGCACGGAAGCTCTTTACCGACGGATGAGATTTAAGATGCTTTTGAATTCCTGCACGGAGAACTCCTGTTCCCTTTCCGTGAATAACAGTAATGATTCCTGCGCCGGACAAAACAGCATTGTCGATAAACATATCGAGCTCGTGAATTCCCTCATCAACAGCACAGCCACGGATATCAAGCTCAAGCGAAGGTCTTCTCTGAAGCTTGCTCTGTATTCCTGCCTTTGAAACCCTCTTATTCTGAACTGTGACCTTCGGTTCGTTTTCAATAAGCCTTAATTTGCTTATGTTTACTTTGGTTTTCATTATGCCTGCCTGCACAAAAACATTACCGCTGCTGTCAGGATCACTTGCAAGTATACCTGTTTTGTCAATATCAAAAATTAGAACCTTGTCACCTCGCTTTAACGGACGAGGAAGCTTATATTCCTTGCGTTCACGCTGCTGAACAGGATTAGCTGTATCATACATTTTGCTCATTGCAGACTTTTGACGGGATTTTGCGCTCGCAAGATCAGCTTTGTTCTGCTGTTTTCGCATATCTTCAAGCTGACCGAGAAGCTCATCTGACTGCATTCTGCAGCTTTCAACGATACGCATTGCCTGAATTCGTGCTTTTTCAAGCTCTCCTGCTTTTTTCTCATTAAGCTCATCAAGCTCTTTTTCAAGCAAGACAGTTTTCTCTGCCTGTTCATTTTTCAGCCTTGTAAGCTCCTTGTTCTGGTTTTCAAGATCGATTCTTGCTTTCTCAAGATTAGCAACAACCTCTTCAAAACGTTGATTTTCGGATGAAACAAGAGATTTTGCACGGTTTATGATACTCTCGGGAACGCCAAGCTTCGATGAAATGGAAAATGCATTGGATTTACCGGGCGAACCGATTATAAGTCTGTATGTCGGCTGCATAGTTGCTGTATCAAACTCACACGAAGCATTCTCAATGCCTTTGGTTTCGATCGCAAACAGCTTTAATTCCTGATAATGCGTCGTAACAAGCAGCTTTGCACCCTTTTGGATCATATCTTCAATTATTGAAACAGCAAGTGCCGCACCTTCAACAGGATCGGTTCCTGATCCAAGCTCATCCAGCAATATAAGCGAATGTTTATCGGCTGCCTCAAGTATTTCCACAACACTGCTCATGTGTGATGAAAACGTTGAAAGGCTCTGCTCAATGCTCTGCTGATCACCAATATTTACAAGAATGTTTTCAAACACGGAAACTCGGCTTCCGTCCGATGCAGGGATCATAAGTCCGCACATAGCCATAGCTGTCAGAAGTCCCGTTGTTTTAAGAATTACCGTCTTACCGCCCGTATTCGGACCTGTGACTATAAGCGCCTGATAATCTTCTCCCAGCTTTATATCAACGGGCACGACCTTATCCTCAGCAATAAGCGGATGACGTGCTTTTTTAAGATCAGTTATCCCGTCATCTGAAATTGCAGGGATGCAGCCTCTCATCTTTGCGCCGAGATCAGCCTTTGCAAAATATAAATTCAATTCAGCGCAGGTTTCGTAATCAGCAGAAAGTGAATCTGCACAATATGCGCAGTCGCCGGAAAGCTCTGCAATAATGCGCTCGATCTCCTCTTTTTCACGGCTCTTAAGAATCTTTATATCATTATTCGCTTCGACAACAGACATAGGTTCGATAAAGTATGTTGAACCGGTTGCAGAGGTTGCATGAACCAGTCCCGGAACATTTCCCTTGTGTTCAGCCTTTACAGGAAGAACATAGCGTCCGTCACGCATTGTGACGATATTTTCCTGCAAAGACTTCTGAACATCTGCATTGCGTACGAGCTTATCAAGGCTCTCCCTGATCTTCACACCTGCCTGCGCTATCTTCCTTCTGATATCAGCAAGCTCATGACTCGCCATATCGGAAATTTCGTCCTCGGAAATAATTGAATTCTTTATCTTGTCTTCAAGGAAACTATTGGGTGACAGTGACGAGAAAAGCTCGCAAAGAGTAGTGTCCTTTTCTTCTACTGCCTTGTACCAGTCCGAGATGATCCTTACCTGATAGAGCATCTGCCCGATATCAATAAGCTCACGAAGCGATAAGCTCGCTCCCGATGATGCTCTGCGAAGCGAACCTCGGATATCTTTGAACGCTGTAAAACCGGGAGTACCGTATTTTACGGAAAGTTCAAACGCATCCTCGGTTTTCTTCATTTCTTTTTTCACCTTGTCAAGCTCGGTACACGGTGAAAGTCCAAGTGCCATTTCTTTTGTTCGTGAATTGGATGCTTCATCCGAAAGCATCTCCAAAATCTTATGTAGTTCAAGTGACTTATAATAGTTATTCATGTTGTTGACCTTTCTCAAAAGGGTTGCAAATTTCGTGGTAATAATTCAGCGATTTGAATGTCCTGCCAAACTGTCTGTAGATATATTTTTCCGTGACCTCATTAACTTTAGCCTGTGCTTTATCCGAAACACGGAAATTGAACAGCTTTTCCATCTTGGAAAGAGCAATATGCTGAAGCGCCTCAAACTCGGAATGAGTCAGCTTTACATGATAGTAGCTTTCCTCAAGCCCTTTTTCAAGGAAATGCTCTTCGCAGTAAAAACGGCATTTATCAATGATAAAATACATCGGATCAGCTTCATAATCATAGCATATCCTGCATCCGATAAGCTGCGGAACAAGACCAATTTCTGTAACAAATCTAAGCTCAAAAACGCTTTTGATAAACTCACAGCTTCTCTGATCCGTGTTAAGAAAATACAAACAATTGAGCATAAGTCTCATTATATCGTGTTCATGCTGTCTGTTGGTCGCAAGAACGGCGTGTCTTGCCAGTTCTCCAAAATAACAAACAAGCGAAAGCTTTTTTATATCAAGACGCAGATTATAAAAATCGTGCTTCACTTCGCTGCTGTCAAGATAATATTTTTCATTGCTTACCCTAAGGCAAAATGTTGAATAGGCAAAAAGCTGTGTCGCAGCATGATTCTTTGAGGTTATCTTTTTTGACCCTTTTGCCGATACCTCAAGCGTTCCGTAGTTTTCGGTGAGGATACTGATATATTTATCATTTTCCCCAACGCATCTTTCAAGAACGACTATACCATCGACCGTCAGTATTGATGCCATATTTTTTATCTCGCTTTCATTTTTGTCGGGAGATAACAGTATCTGCTTCCCGACTGCAAAAACGCGGTTCTTCGGCGGATATGCCTGAATAACCATATTCCGCAGAATCACCGCAGCCGTAAATCCCTTTATATCTTAAATAATCGGCAATACTGCCGCTTCCGGTAAAAATATCCCAAAGGTATTCTTTTTCATCTTTCATAATACAGCCCCGCTTTCGGAAAACTACATTATGATTATACCCTATCGAAACTTATTTATCAGAGGTATTATTTGAAAGTCCGAAGCTTCTTATCATAGCCTCACTATTGCGCCAATCTTCTTTGACCTTGACCCAGCATTGAAGATTAACCTTAATCTCAAAGAATTTTTCAAGATCCTCACGGGCATACTGTCCGATCTTTTTGAGCATTGCGCCTCTTTTGCCGATTATCATTCCCTTGTGCGAATCTCTCTCGCAAAAGATAACAGCAGAGATGTCAAGTATATCATCGCCCGACATATCTGTTCGTTCGCTCATCTGTTCAACTGTTACGGCTATTCCGTGCGGAACTTCATCATGCATAAGACGAAGTATCTTTTCACGCACAATCTCCGCCGCAAGTACTCGTTCGGGTTGATCCGTAAGCGAATCATCAGGGAAATAGTGCGGTCCTTCCACTGCGTATTTCTTCGTTTCTTCCCATACAATGTCAATTCCGTCATTTCGTATTACACTAATCGGAATAACGCTTTTAAAATCATACAGCGCAGAAAATTCAGCTATCTTTAATGCGACCTTCTCCTTGTCGGGAAGAAGATCTATCTTATTCAAAATAAGGATAACGTTATCTTTCTTGTGAAAGCTGCTTATTATTCTCTTGTCAATATCGTTTATGTTTTTGGATGCGTCTGCGACCATAAGGATAAGATCGACATCTGTAACAGAATCCTTTACAGTTCTGTTCATACATTCACCAAGCTTATTCTTGGCTTTCTGTACACCCGGCGTATCCATGAAAACATACTGCGCTTCTTTTTCGGTAACAATACCTGTGATCCTTGTACGCGTAGTCTGAGGCTTTGAACTGATAACAGCGATCTTTTCACCTACAAGTGCATTCAGAAGTGAGGATTTGCCTGCATTTGCGCGACCTACGATCGTAATAAACTCAATTTTTGTATTCATCATTTTATATTATTCCTTTTATTATTCACCGTCATTTACAAATGTTGCATCTCTGGAAATACCGAGGGAATCAAGTATGATCTCTTCCTTCTCATGCATTTTTGCAGCATCGAGCGGTGAGGTTTCGTGATCATATCCGAGAAGATGCAGCATGGAATGTACAGTGAGAAAACCGACCTCTCTTTCAAGAGAATGTCCATAGATATGTGCCTGCTTAACTGCAGTTTCCATTGAAATAACAACATCTCCGAGCAGATATGCTCCCGTTTCGTTATTCAGATCGTAAACTCCGTTTTCTCCCAAAGGGAACGAAAGTACATCGGTAGATTTATCCTTATCTCTGTAAACACGGTTAAGCTTACGGATCTCTGCATTGTTCACAAAGGAAACGCTCACTTCGGCAGCACCGGGGAATTCTTCCGTTGTAAGAACAGCCTGACAGCATTTTCTTACAAGCAGTCTTAATCCTACAGGGATCTTTACCTCACGCTGATTATTTCTTATCATTACTTTAACTTTTGCCATAAAAATCATTTCCTTTCTGAATTTCTTTCCCTTTTCTGTTCGTTAGCTCTCTCATAAGCTCTTATGATATCCTGAACAAGCTTGTGACGCACAACATCCTTCTCTGTAAAATGCATCACTGCAATATCATCAACATTTTTAAGTATCCGCATTGCATCAATAAGTCCCGATTTATTGCTGTCAGGAAGATCTATCTGTGTAATATCGCCTGTAATTACCATTTTGCTGTTAAAACCAAGTCTTGTAAGGAACATTTTTATCTGTTCGCGAGTGGTGTTCTGCGCTTCATCAAGGATTATGAACGAATCATCGAGCGTCCTTCCTCTCATGTATGCAAGCGGTGCGACCTCGATAGTTCCTTTTTCCATGTGCTTTGCAAACGAATCCGCACCAAACATATCAAACAAAGCATCATACAGCGGTCTTAAATACGGATCGACCTTGTTCTGAAGGTCACCCGGAAGAAATCCAAGCTTCTCGCCTGCTTCAACGGCTGGTCTTGTAAGTATTATCTTGTTTACCTCATGAGCCTTGAAAGCCTTTACCGCCATCGCAACGGCAAGGTATGTCTTACCCGTTCCTGCAGGGCCTACACCCATTACAATAGTGTTTTTTTCAATCGCTTTAACATAATTCTTCTGACCGAGCGTTTTAGCCTTAACTACCTTTCCGCCCGACGTAACGCATATACCTCCGTCTGCAAGCTTCAAAGCCTGTTCAGACTCTCCCTCATCAACAAGTGAGCTTACATATCTTATGCTCTGCTCATTGATCGTTTCTCCTCTTTTTATAAGCTCAAGCAAAGCCTTTACAGCAGATTCCGCACGGCGAACGCCTTCTTCTTCGCCGCTGATACGAATATCATTGCCTCTGCTTAACAATGCAACTCCATACTGTCTTTGTATATAATTTATATTTTCATCAAAGGATCCAAAGATCGCACTTATATCCTCAACATCATCAACCTGAACGATACGTTCTGCCATACAGCCACCTCAAACTAAAAATATTACGCTTATTTTATTTTAACACAAAAAATAATATAATAAAAGTATGAAAAATTAATATTTTAACATTTCAGTTGTATTTT
Organism: Oscillospiraceae bacterium; assembly: GCA_051891935.1. Lineage (GTDB taxonomy): Bacteria > Bacillota > Clostridia > Oscillospirales > Ruminococcaceae > UMGS363. The sequence goes on along the minus strand of JBJFFR010000156.1, from coordinate 26,508 downwards.
TTATCAAATGGATATAACTTCAGCAAGCTCGCTGACATTTTGGGCGATATAATCCGCACCTGCATCAAGCAGTTCGGGATATGATCCGTAGCCGTAAAGAACGCCTGCCGTTTTTATGCCGTTCGCCCTGGCTCCGATAACATCATACTTCCTGTCACCGACCATAAGAATCCTTGATGGGTCATCTGCACCTATCTCTTTCATCGCATAAGCGATCACATCGGATTTTTTGATGATCTTGCCATCCATTGAAGCACCTGCTATATATTCAAACATCTCCGACATATGAAGATGCTGAACTATCCTTCTCGCAAAAAGCTCGGGTTTTGATGTTGCAATAACAGCTTTTCGTCCCGTATTTTCAATAAAAGAAAGAAGCTTCTCTACTCTCTTGTAAGGCCAGCAGCGAAGAATGCCTCTGCTCTCATAGTAAATCCTGTAATATGAGATCGCTTTTTCAGCTTCTTCATCAGAAAAGCCGTAATAATACATAAAAGAATCCTTTAGCGGAGGACCCACAAATACCTTCAGCGCACTCAATTCCTTTTCTATTATCCCCATTTTTTTCAAAGCATACTGAACGGATAGCGTTATCCCATCTCCTGAATCGATCATCGTCCCGTCAAGATCAAAGAATATATAATCAAACTGTCCCATAAGCTATCTCCCGAAAAAAGAGCATTTTCAAATTTTTCTAAAAGGATTATACCACAACAATACGTTTTTTTCAAGAAAAACTAAAGTAAAACCGAATAATGCCGGAAATATTTTCATTTTTTGGCAAAATCCGCATTATTTCTTGCAATTCTTTATGTAAAATGGTATAATTAAAGTGTTATTGAGTCGCCCGATATAATCTATTGAAACGGATGTGATTTCTTGGTACAATCAAAACAACACCTAAAGCTTTTGTATGTTGCTAAAATACTGTTTGAAAAAACAGATGAAGAACACCCTATCTCGATTGCCGAAATAATACAGGAGCTTGCTAAAGTAGACATAAGTGCAGAACGAAAATCTATTTACAGCGATATAAGCTATCTTGAGGAGTTCGGACTTGATATTGTAACCATAAAAGACAAATGCAACCGCTACTATATCGCAAGCAGGCAGTTTGAGCTTCCCGAATTGAAGCTTCTTGCCGATGCAGTATGCTCTGCAAAATTTCTTACCGAAAAGAAATCTGAACAGCTTCTGCATAAGATAGAAGCCCTTGCAGGCGTTCACGAGGGTATGCTTATCGAACGTCAGGTAATGGTAGTCGACCGTGTTAAATCAATGAACGAACAGATCTACATTAACGTTGACACGATACATAAAGCAATAAATGAAGGAAAACAGATCTCATTTCGCTATTTTGATTACAGTACAAATAAGAAAAAGGTTTATCGTGAAGGTGAAAGGGTATGCTCACCCTGTGCATTGACATGGAACGACGAAAAGTATTATCTTGTTTCGTATTATCTGAAATATCCTGATAATTACACCAATTTCCGAGTTGACAGAATGTCACATATACGCATCCTTGATGAACCTGTGCTGGTATCTCCGCAGGAACTGAACATCTCCGAATACCTTAACTCAACATTTTCTATGTTCAGCGGAGATACCGTTGAAGCAGTGCTGAAATTTGAAAAAAAGCTTATCAACCCTGTTATTGACCGTTTTGGAATTAACGCCGATATCGTCAATCTTGATATAGACCATTTCAAGATCAAGGTCAATATCAAAGCACAGCCGCCGTTTTTCGCATGGCTTTTTCAATTTGGCAAATCAGCTTCAATTATTTCTCCCGAATCACTTAAAGAAGACTACAAAAAAATGCTCACCGAAGTACTTTCAAGCTTCGATGAATAAGGAAGAGGTAAAACACTATGGAAAGCAGAATCGAACTTGCTGTTTCACGCAAAAACAAAGGTTATAATTGCGCACAGGCTGTTGCCTGCACCTATTGCGATCTTGTAGGAATGAGTGAAGACACAATGTATAAAATTATGGAAGGCTTCGGATCGGGCTTCGGAACGACCGAAGGAACTTGCGGAGCAATAACGGGTGCGGTAGCGCTCGCCGGAATGAAAAACAGTACAGCTGATCTTGAAAAGAATAGTTCAAAAGCTTCCACCGCAAAGATTTCCAGGGAAATAATGTCCCGTTTCAAAGAATCCGCAGGCGGAACGATGTGCCGCGTCCTCAAGGGCATTGACACCAAGATCGTTCTTCATTCCTGCAATGACTGTGTTCTCGATGCTGCAAGAATAGTCGAAGAAGTAGTTTTTCCTGAAGATTTCAACTGATTCTTTCAAAAAAGATAAAATGTTTATCATATTTTTATGAATAAAATCTTTTTATCTAAAAATAATATTAGCATATTACTGCTGCAAACAATAATCTTTGAATAATCCTTATAAAGCTGTTTTCAACAGATAATAGATCATTCTTGATTTGTTGAGCATAATGAAAGGATCAGATCATGGAACAAATTGCATTTTTTGACACAAAACCGTATGATAAAGAATGGTTTCTAAAATACGGTTCAAACTATAAGTTCAAATTTTTTGAAAGCAAGCTTACCGCAGACAGCGCCGAGCTTGCCAAAGGCTGCAAAGCTGTAATATCATTCGTAAACGACACCGTTGATAACAACACGATCGATAAGCTTTGCGATATCGGTGTAAAGCTTGTGGCTATGCGCTGCGCAGGCTTCAATAACGTTGACTTAAAATACGCCAAAAACAGGATCAACGTTGTGCGCGTTCCTACCTACTCCCCTTATGCTGTTGCTGAACACGCTATGGCCATGCTCCTGACTTTGAACCGAAAAATACACAAAGCATATAACCGAACACGAGAGTTTAATTTTACTTTGAACGGACTCACGGGCTTTGACCTTTACGGCAAAACGGCAGGTATCATCGGAACGGGACAGATCGGCTGTATTTTTATTAATATTTGCCGAGGATTCGGAATGAATGTAGTTGCATACGATCCCTACCCTAAAAAAGATTCCGATATAAACTACGTTTCACTTGATGAACTGCTCGGACAAAGCAGCGTAATTTCCCTTCATTGTCCCCTTACCCCGGAAACCAAATTTATCATTAATGAAAAAAACATCGGCAAGATGAAGGACGGCGCTTTCATAATAAATACTTCGAGAGGAAAGCTTATCGACAGCAGCGCCCTAATTTCTGCGCTTAAATCGGGAAAAGCAGGCGGTGCTTGCCTTGATGTTTACGAAGAAGAAACCTCTCTATTCTTTGAGGATTGGTCAGGTGAGGTTATCGACGATGATGAGCTTTCGGTTCTTATTTCAATGCCGAATGTTATTATTACCTCGCACCAAGCGTTCCTTACAAAAGAAGCTTTGCAGAAAATTGCAGAAGTCACCGTCTACAATCTCGACCAATTCTTCAGCGGAAAACCGCTTGACAATATTATCGAATATACAAAATGATCCCAAAGGCGCAAGGTTCTCCCCTTCGCCTTATACTAATTCCAAACCGTTCTATAGACAAAGACGACAGATAGAATAATCCAAGTCAAGGAAGACGACCGCAGGCAGGCTGTCGCCTGTCAAGGGAGTCTGACGCAGAATTGGATTATTATATCCGAATATTTGTCTATAGGTTGGTTTGGAATTAGTATTATATGTTTATCCTGCCTTCATCATCTGCTCATACATCGTATCTGCAAAGATCGCATATCCTTTTGTCGGATTATTTATAAATACATGCGTAACTGCACCAACGATCTTCCCGTCCTGGATGATAGGACTTCCGCTCATTCCCTGAACGATACCGCCCGATTCACGAAGCAAATGTTCATCAGTGACTCTTATTACCATATCGCGTGAATCTTCACTTCCGGAATGATCTATCTTCTCTATATTGATCTCATATCTCTGCGGACGAGTTCCGCTTATTGTCGTGTAAATATATGCTTTTCCTGTTTTCACTTCGCTGTTAAGTCCAAGAGGAATAGCTTCGTTTCCGCCGGTAAAATCATCAAGAGTTCCGAAAAGACCGACTGCCGTGTTATCGGTAAGTGCTCCCATAGAAAACGAAGATACAAAACCTCCGACAAGCTCACCCGGAAAACCTGATCTTCCCTTTTTTACTCCGCTGATCGAAACCTTTACGACCTCTCCCGAATCAAGCGGCATAAGATCACCTGTATCTATATCGCATACAGGATGACCAAGTCCGCCGAATCTTTTCGTTTCAGGGTCATAAAATGTCATTGTACCGATTCCTGCCGAGCTGTCGCGAACCCATATCCCTGCACGATAGCTTTCGTCAGCGCTCGATATCTGCGGACAAAGCCAAGCAGTAAATTCCCGTTCATTTCGTACAGCGTTTACTTTAAGTGTTTTTCCTTCACTTGACGAAATAATCTCTTCGACATCTTCATTTGACGAAACTTCAATCCCGTCAATGCTTTTAATTATATCCCCGGCTTTAAGCCCACAGTTTTCTCCGGGAGAAATAAATCCTTTTTCTGTTTCAAAACCGCTTACTTCCACGACGATCACCCCATCGGTAAGCAGTTTTATACCGAACGGCTCTCCGCACGGAACAAGAACAGGCGTTTCAACAGGGAAAATATTTACAACCTTTATCGGAATAAGTCCTAAAAGCTTCAGCTCTGCCTGTTCTGCTTTTTCATTGTAAATCATCGCCGAATCTTCATTATTTGAACAAGGTACGGCATTGAGCATACTTGAAATATTTACTTTTCCGCCTTTGGTAATATAGTAATCATTTGGCAGCGTTCTGTCAAGGTATATTATAAAAGCCGATAAAGATAGTATTACAGCAAATATGCAAAACACAACGCTTTTTATCAGTTTCTGCATTTTTATTTTCCTTTCTGATTTGATATCAACTTTCGCTGAACTGTTATTACTATTCACATTTTGAAGCTTTTTATAAATTCTAATTATATGTTATTTTAAAACCAAGTCATCAAAAATAATGTAAAAATGAAGAATATTTTTATAATTCCACTTGAATGTTTATAAAGAGTATGCTATAATGAAAACGTTATTACAAATTCATTTTGGAGGAGATTTTACGAAAAAATTATCCAAAATCACTTTCATTTTAGCGGTTGCGGCGGAAGTTATATGCTGTCTTGTTCTTAATACCCTCGGCGGCGCTGCTTTCATTATGAATGGTTATGATAAATGCGGAATTGCTCTTTTCGCAAGCACAGTGCTTCTTGTTGCCGCATTGATCTTTATTAAATTCAAAAAATCGCTTGTTCCTCTTATTCTGACCATTATTGGTTCAGCTTGCTATATTTATACACTTGCTGTTATTGAAGCAATCCCAAACACAAAAATACCCAAAGAATATACAGAAGCTCTTTCTGCCAAGCATTTTCCAACGATCTCTGTTACTGTTCTGCTGATACTGCTGGTAATTTTTAACTTTTTCAGGGAAGAAGCCGTTCAGAAGCGTATGGAGAAAAGAGCGCGAGCAAGAGCCGAAAAAGAACGAAGCCTTAATGATGACGAAAAAATAATTTGATATATTATACAGGAGGAATAGAGTTGAACGTAACTATAAAAGACGTCGCCAAAGCCGCAGGAGTTTCTGTTGCGACCGTTTCAAGAGTGCTTAACAAAAGCGCTACAGTTTCAGAAGCTGCTGCAGAACAGGTAAACAATGCTATAAAAGAGCTTGGATACAATCCGAATTTTCTCGGAAGAAATCTCCGCAAATGCGAAACAAATGTTATTCTTGCGATACTCCCTTCAACAGAACATTCATTCTATAACGAGATCATAAAAGGAATGCAGACTGCAGCTTCCGATAACGGTTATGACATACTCCTCTGTACATCTAACAGTATACACTCCACCGAAACAAGAATGCTCGGTATGCTCTATAACAGAACCGTTGACGCTGCAGTAATGCTCGGAACCCAGCTTTCAGCCGATGAGCTTAATGAACTGAACGAAAGACATTATATTGCAATTTGCTGTGAACGTGTCGAAGGAGCGAATGTTCTTACTGTTACAAATGATGATGAAAACGGAGCTTTTGCAGCGGTAAAAAATTTTGTTTCGCTCGGACACAAAAGAATTGCTATGATCTCCACAAACGGAAAAGCTCTTTCTTCCAAAGACAGAGAACGCGGCTATTTTAAAGCCCTCGATGAATTTAAAATTCCAATAAAAGAAGAATATGTTTTCCGCGGAACATACGATCCTCACGACGGCGGAAAAGCATTAGAGCAGTTTATGGCTCTGCCCGAACCACCGACAGCTATATTCTGCGTTTCTGATCTTCTTGCTGCCGGAACAATAAAAAAAGCCATTTCAAACGGCTATAAGATCGGTGAAGATATTTCTGTCTGCGGATTTGATAATATTCAGATGTGTGAGCTTTACAATCCCGGAATAACCACGATCGAACAGCCTGCCTTTGAAATTGGAAAAACAGTTATAAATGAACTTGTAAAGAACATAAAACAAAATCAGAAAAACGGCAGACATATCAAATTGAACTACAGACTTATCCAGCGTGAATCCGTACAAAAAATAAAATAAAAAATTGCAGTTTACTTTTAGCTTTCTTAAAAGTAAACTGCAATTTTTATTTATTGGTTTCGCCATTATTCTTTATTACGAAAAATGCTTGTTTTACGGAAGAAACTCCTGTTATACGTATCTTGGTATTATTTCTGTCGATCAGCTTCATCGACTGCTTCGGGATAATGCAATGCTCGAAGCCAAGCCGTTCAGCTTCACGAATTCGCTGCGGAATATTTGAAACGCTTCTGATCTCTCCGCCAAGTCCTATTTCACCAAAAGCGATCATCTTCTTATCAAGTGCAGTATCATAAAATCCGCTGTACAGCGCAAGTGCTACCGATAGATCGCCTGCTGTTTCATCAAGTCTGAAACCTCCGACCACATTCAGAAATACATCAAGAGTACCGAAGAACATCCCTGCACGCTTTTCAAGGACTGCGATTATCATTGCCAGTCGGTTGTAATCAAAACCCGTGACCGTTCTTCTCGGTGCGGAAAATCCGCTTTTTGTGACGAGCGCCTGAACTTCTGCGAGTATAGGTCTGCTTCCCTCCATTATACAGGCAACACAGCAGCCTGAAACACCCTCGGGTCTGCCCGAAAGCAGCATCGCAGACGGGTTTTCCACCTCTTCCAGTCCCGAATTGCCCATTTCAAAAACACCGATCTCGTTAGTTGAACCATAACGGTTTTTTACTGCACGGAGAAGTCTGTAGCTCAAATGTCTTTCGCCCTCAAAATACAGAACAGCGTCAACAATATGCTCCATTACCTTTGGGCCTGCAATGGCACCGTCTTTATTCACATGACTTACAATAAAAATTGGGATCTCTTCGGATTTTGCCGTTCTCATAAACAGGTTTGTGCATTCCCTTACCTGTGTGATGCTTCCCGATGTGCTGTTTATATCGCTCAAAGACATTGTCTGGATCGAGTCGATTATGGCAATATCCGGCTTGCTTGCAATTATCGTGTCGGAAGCCGCACCTGCATCATTTGTAGATAAAATATAAAGATTAGGTGTGTCAACACCCAGACGAGCAGCACGAAGCTTTATCTGACGAACACTTTCTTCTCCCGAAATATAGAGTATTGAATGTTCCTCGCAAAGATACTTGCATATCTGAAGAAGAAGCGTGGATTTACCAATGCCCGGTTCACCGCCGAGAAGTACGAGAGAACCCTTTACAAGTCCTCCGCCGAGTACACGGTCAAGCTCGCTTATTCCCGTCGAATAGCGTATTTCGTCATCAGTTACTATCCGAGTAAGATCCGTTATCTGTGAAGAAAGATCACGGCTAACAGTCCCCGATACACTTTTCAGTGAGGATGATCTTGATACCGACTGTACCTCCTGTTCTTCAAGAGTGTTCCATTCACCACAGGATGGACATTTTCCGTTCCATTTAGAACATTCAAAGCCGCACTCCGAACAAACATATACGATTTTGGACTTTCCTGCCATTTTATTTTCCTTTCCGAAATAAGCACAATATTACCTGCTCGGCACAAAGCTTATTCCGTAGCAATGAATTCATTTATTCCCGAAAAAACAGTAAATGCGACCTGCTGCTGATAATCCTTGTTCGTAAGCTTTGCCGCTTCTTCAGGGTTGGACAAAAAGCCGCACTCAACCATTACAGCAGGATTATTGCAATAATAGCAAAGATACAGTTCATCCTTACAAAGCTTTATTTCACGCTCATTATCGGGCTGGAGATTTGTCACAAATCTGTTTTTCATTATACCTGCAAGCCGTTCGCTTTCCTCGTTCTTATCCGAGTAAAACATCTGCGCACCGCTGTATTTAGGGTCTGTAAAAGTATTCTGATGGATAGAAACACAAACGCTGTTAGGATATTTATTGAACAACTCAAGTCGGTTCTCCATATCGGAGATCTTCTGATTGCGCAGTCCCTCAACTCCCTTATCGTGAATTGAAATATCTTTTATCCTCGTTGCTTCAACGTTATAACCGAAAAATCGTGCCATATCACGAACGGAAAGCAGGATATTGAGATTTATCCCCTTTTCAGTTTTGCCCTCTGCACTTGAACAACCACCGTCCATGCCGCCATGTCCGGCATCAAGCACTATGACCTTCTGCTCCGAAAGCTCGGATGAAGTAAGGATAACATTTTCCAGTTTTGACTTTGCATACATTATCGTTCCTGTAAAAATACATATTGCCGCAAGAACAACTGCAGCAGTAAACTTCCTTTTATGCTTTGCAGAAACCATAGTTCTTCCTCCCATAGCTTGTTTGCTGCATTATATGAGAGTAAAAAAACATTTATTACTTTATCTTTTCCATTATGCAGACAGCGTGAGCTGCAATACCTTCTCCGCTGCCCGTAAAACCGAGTTTTTCTTCTGTCGTTGCTTTCACGCTTATGGCTCCGATATCTGTCCTGCAGGCTTGGGCAATGTTTTCACGCATTGCATCAATATACCCTGCAAGCTTTGGTGCCTGACACAATACAGTTGAATCAATATTCCCTACAGCAAACCCCTTGCTTTCGGCAATACTTATGACCTGCTCAAGCAGCTTTATGCTGTCAGCACCCTTATATGAGCTGTCATTATCGGGAAAAAGCTTTCCGATATCTCCGATAGCAAGCGCACCGAGTATGGAATCCATTATTGCATGAACAAGCACATCTGCGTCGGAATGTCCGAGCAATCCTTTTTCGTATGGAATATCCACGCCGCCGAGAATAAGCTTTCTTCCCTCTACAAGACGGTGGACATCATAACCGTGGCCAATTCTAAACATTTTCACGAATTTCCTTTCAGAATTATCTCTGCTAAAGCGACATCCTCGGGGGTTGTAATTTTTATATTGCTATAGCTTGACTCGGTCATTGCGATCTTTGCGCCAACTGCTTCAGCAAGCTGACAGTCATCGGTGAAATCGAGATCATGATCATTTGCAAAATTTATTCCCTTTACATATATATCCTTGCGGAAAATCTGCGGGGTCTGCGTAATATAAAGCTTTCTTCGGTCAAGTGTGTCCGTTATAAGCCCTCCATCGACGTATTTAATCGTATCCTTTACCGGAACACCGAGAACTGCTCCGCCAAATATAGAAGCATCCTTTATACACTGCTTTATATTGTCGGGAGAAACAAGCGGTCTTGCACCGTCATGTACCGCAACAAATCTTGTTTCCTTTGAAACCTCTTTATATGCGTTAAAGATCGACTGCTGACGGGTTTCTCCGCCCTTTACAACAGCCTTTAGCTTTGTAATGCCGTATTTCTCCGCAAGCTGTTTATACTCATCAATATCATTTTCACGAACGGAAACGATTATCTCCGTGACCTCGTCAAGCTGTTCAAATGCAAGCATAGAACGTATTGCAACGGGTATCCCGTCAAGCTCAAGAAGCTGCTTGTTCACGCCATTCATTCGTGTAAAGCTGCCTGCACAGGCGATTATCGCCGATACTGTTATTTCGGACATTCTATATGACCATTCCTTTCAAATTATGTAAAGGTTATTTGCTTGACATCTATCAAAGCATCTCTTTGAAGTTTCCGAGCAGACGGAATGAACTCATTTCGTTTTTGAGGTCATCAAGCAAGGCTGTTACCTTTACATCAAGGCAATTTCCTACAAAATCGAGGAAAAACATAAACTCAAAATCACTTCCGGCAATGCTCTTGCTCTCTATCTTAGTAAGATTTATGCCATTCACAGAGAATTTCGTAAGTAGTCGGTTTAAAGCACCCTTTGTATGAGGGATAGTGAGAAGAACAGAAACAATATCGGAATCATTGTTTACAGTCAAATTCTTTGAGAAGCAGATAAAACGTGTGTAATTCGGCTGTGCATCCGCAACATTCCTGCTGAGTATCTCCAGTCCGAGAAGCTCTGCGCAGCTTTCCGAACATATACAAGCGATAGACTCGCTGCTGTTGCAAACAAACTCCGCCGAAAGTGCTGTATTTGCAAAATCACAGGTTTCAAATCCACTGTTTTTAAGGAACTTTGAACACTGCGAAAGTGCTTCATTCTTTGAGTAAACTCTCTTTACATCCGAAAGCTTTGTTCCCTTTTTTGCAGCAAGACAATGAGTTATCTCAACTCTTACAAGCGAATTTATAAAAAACTGTCTTTTGCCCATAAGCTCATAGGTTTCCGTTATCGAGCCGATGGTCGAGTTTTCAAGCGGAAGAAGTCCGTATTCGCATTCACCTCGTTCAACAGCGTCAAAAACCTCTTCAAAGCTGCGATAGAATACTGCAGGTTTATCGCCAAACAGTTTTTTGCAGGCGATCGAGGAATATGCCCCGTCCGTTCCCTGACAAGCTATCTTTCCTGCCTTTTCAGCAGAAAAAGAGTTATATTCCCTCTTCTTATCGGCAGCCATTCCTATGTTCTGGATACTTTTACTGATATCCATTATGTTCTGGAACAAAACAGCCGAACCGTCTTTGAGATTCTCGGGCGAATTCTCTCTGATCCTATCAATGATCTGCTGTTCTCTGCCGCCCTGCATAACGGGAAGATCGTGTGTTTTCTTATACTCGCCGACCTGACGGCAAACGTCCATTCTTTCAATAAAAAGCTTCAATATCTCGCTGTCGATCATGTCTATTCGGTTTCTTAAAGTTGAAAGATCCATATCATACCTCTGTAAAAATGAAATAATAAGATAATTATACTACATAATTCCCATAAATTCAAGCAATTTTTTCATTTTTGAAATTAGGAAAAAAGAACCGAAAAAAATTCAAAAAACAGTTGCAGAATTTCTTTAGATATGGTATAATAAATTGTTATATTATCATAAGCAGCAATCGGCAAATTCAGCACCCGGAAAGGAACGGATTTATGAGGATACTCGGCATCGACCCCGGATATGCGATAGTCGGCTTTGGAGTGCTTGAATATGACGGTTATAAATTCACTCCCGTGCATTTCGGTGCTATCACCACCGAGGCAAAAACCGATTTCAATATGCGGTTAAAGATAATTTTTGATGATATGAACACGGTTATTTCCACATTCAAACCCGAGGTAATGGCGATAGAAAAGCTTTTTTTCAATACAAATCAGAAAACGGGTATTGATGTTGCACAGGCTCGAGGCGTTACTCTGCTTGCAGCTACGAATGCCGGAATACCGATATATGAATACACGCCTTTGCAGGTCAAGCAGTCTGTCGTTGGTTACGGACGCGCCGAAAAGCCGCAGGTCATGGAAATGACACGAAGGATATTGGGGCTTGCTTGTGTCCCGAAGCCAGACGATACCGCAGATGCGCTCGCTATCGCAATATGCCACGGACACGCAAGCGGCGGCGTAAAAATACCCAAATTTTAAGGAGAGATCGTTATGATATACAGTGTAAGAGGAAAGCTTATCCACAAGGAACAGTCGCTTGCTGTAATTGAATGCGGCGGAGTCGGCTATGCCTGCAGGACTACGCTCTCCACACTTTCAAAACTCGGAGGAACGGGCTCGGAATGCTTCCTTTACACATATATGCACGTCCGTGAGGATGCGGTCGAGCTTTTCGGCTTTGTTTCGCAGCAAGAGCTGAACTGTTTCAAGATGCTTCTTTCCGTTTCGGGCGTAGGACCGAAGGCTGCGCTTGCGATACTTTCCGACACCACCCCCGAAGGTTTTGCTCTCAACGTTGCAACGGGCGATTATAAAGCCTTCACCAAGACAAAGGGCGTAGGGCCAAAGCTTGCGCAGCGTGTTGTACTTGAACTCAAAGACAAGATCACAAACGAACAGCTCACCTCGGGCGTTACAGGAATTTCCGAGATCAGCACGGCTGTTTCTTCGGGCGGAAATCAGGGCGAAGCAATATCTGCGCTCGTTGTACTCGGATATTCACAGGCTGAAGCCGCTTCGGTCATTGCCAAGCTTGACCCGTCAATGTCCGTTGAAGAGCTGATAAAGAACGCTCTTAAGAAAATCGCTGCATCAATGTAAATTTGAAAAGGAACTGTTTGCTATGCTTTGTTATCCCGATTACAGCCGATCAATAATTAGCGTAATTTCTTCGATAATGAATTATTACAGAGCACCGTATGAATATCCGACCGTTCCAGTGCTTGACAAGCATCTGTCAAAGTTTTACAAGAACGTTGTTCTCATCGTTCTTGACGGAATGGGGCATGATATGCTCGAACACGACCTGCCCTCGAATTCTTTTTTGAGAAGCAGCTGTGTTTCAAAGCTTTCATCGGTTTTTCCGTCAACAACTGCATCGGCAATGACAAGCTTTTACACAGGCGTATCCCCAAATGAACACGCATGGCTCGGCTGGTCGCTGTTTTTCAAGGAATTCTGCCGCACGATAGATGTTTTCACAAACCTTGACACATACACAAAGCAGCCTGCGGCAATTTCAAGCGCTGCCGAATTCATTATGCCGTATGAAACAATATATCAGACAATTGCCGATTCTATTATCGGTGATGTTCAGCCTTTCACAATTTCACAGTCAAAGGTCAAGATAACCGAAAGCGGAAATATCCACAAGACAGCCGATAATTTTGACAAAGTATGTGAACTGATCGAAAAGATATGCGCTTCAAATCAGAATACTTTCACCTACGTTCAATGGTGTTCTCCCGATGACACAGCTCACCGCACTGGCTGTTACTCCGATGAAACAAAGGAAAAGCTTGCAGATATAAACAAGAAGCTTGAATCGCTTTACAGATCCGTAACTGACACATTATTCATCATAACAGCAGATCACGGAATGATTGATATTTCCGATGAAATACTTATTGACAGGATACCCGAGCTGAATGAATGTCTTGTTCTTCCGCCTTTCGTTGAAAGCAGAGCAATGTCATTCTTTGTAAAGTCGGACAGACGCACATATTTTGAACGCACCTTCAACAGTATGCTCGGGCAGGATTTTCTGCTTTTGAGCAGGCGTGATGTTTTTGACAAAAAGCTGCTCGGCGGCGGTCAACCCCATAAAAAGACACTTGACTTTATCGGAGATTACTTTGCCTGTGCGATATCCGATATCGGACTTCGCTACAGAACGATGAATGCAAAACCGAAAACGATGAACAAAGCCAATCACGGCGGTCTGACCGAGCAGGAAATGACTGTTCCGCTGATAATTGCAGCAACAAAACAGACTAAAGAATACAAGCAGAAAAAGCTTATTTAAGGAGGTAGGATCGTGCTTGAATCAAGCGAGATGAATTTTGAGGAACGCATGGTTTCTCCTAAAAAAACCGAAAATGAAACAGATGATTTTGAAGTATCGCTCCGTCCGAAGACCCTTTCGGAGTATATCGGACAGGATAAGATAAAAGAAAATCTTTCAATATTTATAGAAGCCGCAAAAAAACGAAGCGAACCGCTCGACCATGTTCTTTTATACGGTCCTCCGGGACTCGGAAAAACTACTCTTTCCGCTATAATTGCACACGAAATGGGTGTAAATATCCGAATCACCTCCGGACCCGCCATTGAGAAACCCGGCGATCTTGCGGCGCTGCTTACGAATCTGCAGGAAAACGATGTTCTTTTCATTGATGAAATACACCGTCTTTCACGCTCGATAGAAGAAGTCCTTTATCCTGCGCTTGAAGATTATGCGCTTGATATTATCATAGGAAAAGGTCCTTCGGCACGCTCGCTCCGTATCGACCTGCCGAAATTCACGCTTATCGGTGCAACAACAAGAGCAGGTCAGCTGACCTCCCCTCTTCGTGACCGTTTCGGTGTTATTATGAGGCTGGAGCTTTACAGCATTGAACAGCTTTCCGATATTATTATGCGTTCGGCTGTTATCCTTGGCATTGCCTGTGACAAAGCAGGTGCGACCGAGCTTGCACGGCGTTCAAGAGGCACACCGAGAATCGCAAACAGATTCTTAAAGCGTGTTCGTGACTTTGCCGAGGTCATCGGCGACGGAAGAATAACCGAAGACATTGCAAAGATCGCACTCGACCGTCTTGAAGTAGATTCTCTCGGTCTTGATAATATGGATAAGCGTATGCTGAATATGATTATAAAGGGCTACGGCGGCGGTCCTGTCGGACTGGAAACGCTTGCTTCGGCTATCGGCGAAGAAGCCGTTACGCTTGAAGATGTTTGCGAACCGTACCTTATGCAGCTCGGATTTATTTCCCGTACACCGAGAGGACGCTGTGCGACTGCACTTGCATACAAGCATCTCGGTTATGAATACAAAGGAGATGCCGAAGCTGATGACGGTCAGCTGAGATTTGAATAAAGGGGTTATCTGAAAACCGGGACACGAGCAAAGCCTCGTAATGAGTTTTGTCAGATGCAAGGCATCAAACCTTGTAATACTTGATGTATTACAAGATTTGATAACACAGCAGATGACAAAACTCATAGATGATTTGCCGTGAAGGAGGTTTTTAGAGGTTCCCTAAATATTTTTTGCCGCAAAACGGCGGAATGGAGAGAATTATGGGAAGACTATTTGGTACAGACGGAGCAAGAGGTGTTGCTATAACCGAACTTACCTGTGAAATGGCAATGCAGATAGGCAGAGCTGCAGCAATGGTGCTTACTCAAAAAACACATAAAAAAGCAAAGATCCTCATCGGCAAGGACACGAGAATATCCTCCGATGTTCTTGAAGCTGCTCTTGCGGCAGGTATATGCTCTATCGGCGCTGACGCTGTTATACTCGGAGTTGTTCCGACGCCTGCTGTTGCATATCTTGTCCAGAAAAGAGAAGCTGACGCCGGAATAATGATCTCTGCGTCACATAACAGCATGGAATTCAACGGTATCAAGCTCTTTTCGGGCAAGGGCTTCAAGCTTTCCGATGATATTGAAGAAGAGATCGAAGCGCTTATCCTTGACACTCCCGAAAAGATCAAGGAACAGACTACCGGCGGCGCTAATATCGGAAGGATATCATACGACAAAAACGCTGAATGGGATTACATAAGAAGCATTATGAAGACCATTGACCACGATCTGAGCGGAATAAGAGTTGCTATCGACTGTGCAAACGGCTCCGCAAGCACTACAGCCGAAAAACTGTTCTCGGGTCTTGGTGCTTCCGTTCTTATGCTCAATGATAAGCCAAACGGAACAAACATTAATGAACGCTGCGGCTCGACCTTCCTTGAACCGCTCCAAAGATTCGTTATCGAAAACAAGTGCCATGTCGGTGTTGCTTTTGACGGCGACGCTGACAGATGCCTTGCCGTTGACGAAAACGGAGCTATCCTTGACGGCGACAAGCTTATCGCAATCTTTGCAAGAGATATGCGTGACAAGGGCACATTAAAGAAAAACACCGCCGTTGTAACAATAATGACTAACCTCGGCTTTGCTCACTTTGCAAAGGCAAGCAACATCAACATCGTTTCGACAAAGGTCGGCGACAGATATATCATTGAACAGATGCTTGCAAACGACTACAACCTCGGCGGCGAGCAGTCGGGACATATCATTTTCAGAGATTTCTCCACAACGGGTGACGGTCAGCTCACAGCTGTTCAGCTTCTTTCCGTTTTAAAGCACTCCGAATGCAAGGCTTCCGAGCTTGGAAAGATAATGGAACGCTATCCGCAGGTCATGATAAATGTCAAGATCACAAATGACTGGAAAGAAAAGTGGAAGAACGATACCGAGATCGAAGAGATCATTTCCGTAAATCAGAAGCTTCTCGGCACAACAGGAAGAATACTTGTCCGTGAAAGCGGCACCGAACCGCTTATCCGTGTTATGATCGAGGGCAAACACTTTGATGTAATAAACGATATGGCTGTTAAGATCGCCGACAAGATAAAGGAACGCTGCACTTCTGCTGAATGAGCGTATCCAACGTTTTTAGACGTAACGAAAGGATTATGAAATATGAGAACAGCAGAAAACTGGAAGGATTATCAGCTTATCGACTGCTCCGATTCCGAAAAGCTTGAAAAATGGGGCAATATAGTTCTGATTCGTCCCGATCCGCAGATAATATGGAAAACAGGACACAAATCGCAACTCTGGAACAGCGCTCACGGTCACTATCACCGCTCCGAAAAGGGCGGCGGACACTGGGATTTTGCAAAAAAGATCCCCGAAAGCTGGCTTATCTCCTATGGTGATCTTAAATTCAACATCCGTCCGACAGGCTTCAAGCACACGGGACTTTTCCCCGAGCAGGCTGTAAACTGGGATTATATGTCCGATCTTATTAGAAATGCAGGCAGACCGATAAACGTACTTAACCTTTTCGCTTACACAGGCGGCGCTACACTCGCCTGCGCAAATGCAGGCGCTTCCGTCTGCCACGTTGACGCTTCAAAGGGAATGGTACAATGGGCAAGGGACAACGCTGCTTCATCGGGGCTTTCCGATAAGCCTATACGCTGGATAGTTGACGACTGCGAAAAGTTCGTTGCCCGTGAAATAAAACGAGGAAGAAAATATGATGCGGTCATAATGGATCCGCCTTCCTACGGCAGAGGTCCGAATCAGGAAGTATGGAAGCTTGAAGACTGTATTTACGATCTTGTCAAGCTTTGCACGGGAGTATTGAGCGATGATCCGCTCTTTTTCCTTCTGAACAGCTACACAACGGGACTTTCCCCGTCCGTAATGGCATATCTTCTCGGTGAAACTGTTGCTGCGAAATACGGCGGAAAGGTTTCCGCAGACGAGATCGGCTTGCCTGTAAAGGAAAGCAAATTCACACTCCCCTGCGGCTCAACTGCGATTTGGACTAAAAACTAACGGAGGAATTTTATGGCTGTACTTGCGCTGTTTGGCGGAATTTACTTTATTATTGCCGGAATAATTGGCAAGGGTAAAGCCTTTACATCAAAAATGGGCACTCCACTTACGGGAAAAGAATTCAAGGCTGTCAAAATAACTTATATCGTTGTCGGTGTTATGCTGCTGATAATTTCAGCATACAGCTTCCGGCAGCTTTACAACACATAAGAGGAGGAAAAAGCTTGGAAAATATAATTATCGCTGAAAATGTTGAGTTTTCCTATCCTGCCGACCCGGATAGCGGCGAAGAAGCGGCTCTTATCCTCAAAGATGTTTCAATGACGATAAAAAAAGGCGAATTTGTTGCAGTTCTCGGACATAACGGTTCGGGAAAATCAACCATTGCAAAGCACATGAACGCAATCCTTATTCCAAATAAAGGAAAAGTTTACTCCAATAGGATCGATACCTCGGACGAAGCGAAGCTTTTCGATATCCGTCAGCACATCGGTATGGTTTTCCAGAACCCCGATAATCAGATCGTTGCAACGATCGTTGAAGAAGATGTTGCTTTTGCGCTTGAAAATATGGGCGTTCCGCAGAAAGAAATGCGTGAACGCGTTGACGATGCGCTGAAATCCGTAAATATGTATGAATACAAGGATCATTCGCCAAGCCAGCTCTCGGGCGGTCAGAAGCAGCGTGTTGCTATCGCAGGAATAATCGCTATGCGTCCCGACTGTATAGTTATGGACGAGCCTACTGCAATGCTTGACCCGAACGGACGAAAGGAAGTTATGAAAACTATCCGAAAGCTCAACAAGGATTATGGCATAACTATCGTCCTTATCACGCATTATATGGACGAAGCGGCTCTTGCTGACAGGATTATCGTAATGGACAGCGGAAATATCGTTATGGAAGGCGTTCCCAAGGATATTTTCTCTCAAGTTGAAAAGATGAAATCACTCGGACTTGATGTACCGCAGGTAACGGAGCTTATGTATATGCTCGGTAAAGAAGGACTTCCGTACGATACACATATTATAAAAGAAGACGAATGTGTTGACGCAATTATGAGGATACTTGACAAATAAATTGACATTTTGGGAGCAAAGGATATGGTCTTATCAATTATTTTTACAGCAGTTTATCTGACACTTGTGATAGTATTCCCATTAAAAGGCAGAAAAACTATGCCAACGGCAGTAAAAACAGCATTTATGCTTGGATTGCCTATTCTCGGCGTATTCGCTTTCATACAGGAAAAGCTTGTTGAAAGGAAATACGGCGGAATCTTTTCTGAGCTTACCGATTATCAAAGCAGTTTGGAGCAATACGAAAATCTGAAACCGCTCATAAAACCATCGACAGATGTTTTTCTGCCTATTCTTATCTGTTTTGTCGGAGCTATTGCCGTAGTAATCGGAATGGTAAAGGTTCTGAAGTATCCTTTAACGGAAGAAATGTCTGAATACTCAAAGAAACTTACAGGATCGCTTGCTTCGGATTACCACAAAAAATGTGCAGGTTTTATTTCCACTTGCGGGATAATCATAGACGTATGCTCATTATTGTTTATGGCAGGATTTGTCATATATTTTGCGCAGATCATACCGAAACTCCCCGAGATTTTTGATCTGGCTGTAGCTGCGATAATGATCTGCGGCGTTCTGATCTTTCTAACATTAGTAATACCGTTTGCATTTCTCCTATTGATAGCCGCTGCAGGATATTTGTTGTCATTTGCTGCTGTAATAGCTGTCATTTCCTACCTTCCGCAGATATTAGGAATGATAATGTGCTGCTTCGGGTTTGGAATGACCTTTACTGCTGCGGCTGTAGTTTCAATTTGTGCCACAGTCAGAATGAAAAAAACGGGAGAGTTCACCACAGGTAAGACTGTTCTTTACATAATCGGCTCACTTATCCCGATAGTAAACCTCTTTACTCTCATAGCAATAAAAAAAGCGTCTTATTGAGTCGTTTCAATTTAATACTAATCTTTAATCAACCTATAGACAAACCCTCGGCTATAATAAGTCCATTCGTCGTCAAGCTCCCTTGAAAGGCGGCAAGCCTGTCTGCGGTCGCTCTCCAAGGTAAACAAGTTTACCTAACTGGACTTATTCTATCTCTCGGTTTTGTCTATAGAACGATTAAAGATTAGTATAAGAAAACATTATCCGCTAACGTGAAATGTATTTCATTTGAAAGGAAAGTTCTTTAATGGCAATAATCAAAACCGAAAATCTGACTTATACCTACAGTATTGGAACTCCGTTCGAGAAAACCGCTGTAGATAACGTAAATCTTGAAATTGAAGAAGGAGAGCTTGTCGGCATCATAGGTCACACAGGCTCGGGAAAATCCACGCTCATCCAGCATCTTAACGGACTTATCAAGCCTACCTCGGGCAAGGTTCTCATTGACGGACAAGACATCTGGAGCAAGGATGTAAAGCTCCGTGATGTTCGTTTCAATGTCGGACTTGTTTTTCAGTACCCCGAGTATCAGATATTTGAAGAAACAGTTTACAAAGACATCGCATTCGGTCCTAAAAACATGGGACTTGATGACAAAGAGATCGAAAAAAGAATATATGAGATAACCGATCTGCTCGGACTTGGAAGAGAAAACCTCAAAAAGTCGCCGTTTGAGCTTTCGGGCGGTCAGAAACGACGTGTTGCGATCGCAGGCGTAATGGCTATGCAGCCGAAGGTGCTTATCCTTGACGAACCGACTGCAGGACTTGACCCGAAGGGCAGAGATGTTATCCTTGAACAGATAAAGGAATATCACAGAAAAACAAAATCAACCGTTCTGCTTGTTTCGCACAGCATGGAGGATGTTGCAAGGTTTGCTACAAAAATTCTTGTTATGAATCACGCAAAGATTTTCTGCTACGATACTCCCCCAAAGGTTTTTATGCAGGCAGAGGAGCTTACAAAGATCGGTCTTTCCGTTCCGCAGGTCACAAAGGTCTTTCTTGCGCTGCGTGAAAAAGGTATTGACATCCGCACAGATGTTTATACGACTGAATTCGCTGTAAAAACTATCAAGGAATACCTTGCCGAACATAGGAGAACGCCAAATGCTTAAAGATATCACTATCGGACAATACTTCCCGGGCAATTCGGCCGTTCACAGGCTTGACCCGAGATTCAAGATAATCATAACTGCTGTTTTCATCGTTTCGCTTTTCTGTGCAAACAATTTTCTCGGACTTCTTATAAGCTGCGTGTTTATGCTTATATCATTTCTTATCTCACAAATACCGCTGAAGCTGATGATGAAGAGCATAAAGCCCATTATACCTATCATAATTTTTACAACGGTTCTGAACCTTTTCTTTCTGGACGGTGTTACGCTTTTCAAGCTTGGATTTATCAAAATAACATACGAGGGACTTCGTACATCATTGTTTATGATAATACGCATAATAGCGCTCATTATGGGTTCTTCGCTTCTGACCTACACGACATCGCCCATCACACTTACCGATGCGATAGAAAGGCTCATGTCGCCGCTTGCAAAGATACATTTGCCCGTTCACGAGCTTGCAATGATGATGACTATCGCTCTTCGTTTTATTCCGACGCTTATTGAGGAGACCGACAAGATAATGTCTGCGCAGAAAGCAAGAGGCGCTGATATGGAAAGCGGCAGCCTTATGCAGAGAGCAAAAGCGCTCACGCCTATCCTAATTCCGCTTTTCGTTTCTGCATTCAGACGCGCAGAAGAGCTTGCACTTGCGATGGAATGCCGCTGCTATCACGGCGGTGAGGGCAGGACGCGCTTAAAGGAGCTTAAATCGACCGCAGGTGATTATACAGCGCTGGGACTTTCGTTCGTATTTCTTGATGCGGTAATTCTTATGAATATTATCTTTGGCTGACGGGTGAAGCTTATGCGCAACTTAAAATGCACAATGTCATACAGAGGCACGGCATATCACGGCTTTCAGAGCCAGAACAACGCTGTTGCGATCCAGGATATACTTGAACAGCGCTTGTCATATCTCACTCACGGTGATGTAAAGGTCAACGGCTGTTCACGGACGGATAAGGGCGTTCACGCAAATGAGTTTTGCTTCAACTTCAAGACGGAGCATCCTATCCCCTGCAATAATATCATAAGAGGGATAAACTCTCTGCTGCCCGATGATATCGCTGTTCACACCTGCGAAGAAGCGGACGACGATTTTCACGCCCGTTTCTCCTGCACAGGCAAGGAATATGTCTATCTTATGTTAAACCGTCCGACAAAAGACCCTTTTTCCTCCGACCTTGCGCTTCATTATCCGTACAAGCTTGATGTTCCGCTCCTTGACCGATGCGCACAAAGCTTTGTCGGGACGCATGATTTCACATCATTTTGCGGAACTGCAAACATCAAAGAGAACTGCACAAGGACAATCGAATATTTTTGTGTGCAGAAAGATGAAAGTTTTGTGAGATTTATTGTAAAAGGCGACGGTTTCCTGTATAATATGGTCAGGATTATGGTCGGAACGCTTATCTTTATAAATGAGGGCAAGATCGCACCTGACGGGATAGAAGCTATCCTGAACAAAAAGGACAGAAAATATGCAGGAAAGACTGCTGCACCCTACGGACTATATCTGAACAAGGTCTTTTACTGATAATCGCAGGATACATGACTTGAAAGGAATAAAAAAATGGCTGTAACCGATGTTTCCGATCTTAAAAAAAGACGGCAGAGAAAAAAGCTCGGCCGCTTTTTAAAGAAATTCATCATTATTTTTATACTTGCTCTGGCGGTAGCTCTGCTTATATTCACAAAAAGCTCATGGTACCCGAAGCTTGACGGTATTCTTACGAAAATTCCCATTGCTGAAAACAATACCGAATTTGCAGGCGGAAACTTTCCCATTTCTATCGAGGGCGGAGCGGCATATCAACTTGAAGCCGTAGACAGCGCAATAGCAGTGCTTGATGATTCTCACTATTTTGTATATGATACAAACGGAAAGAGCATTTTCACCCAGCAGCATACTATGGCAAATCCGATACTGACAGTTTCTCCGAAAAAGGCGCTTATCTATGACATCGGCGGAAACTCATTCAGCCTTATGAGCAAGTACAAGTGCATATACAAGGTAGAAACCGACTACCCTATCCTGCTTGCGAAATTGAGCAGCAATGACAAGGCTGCAATTGTTACAAATGATGACAAATTCCTTGCTGTAATGAAGATCTATGACAATATGGGAAAAAATATCTTTAACTACAGCTCGATCGAGCGAATAATTGATGTAACGTTTAACAGCGAAAACAATGGCTGTTACATTACAACTATCGGTTCAAAGGACGGAGTTCTCGTTTCAAAGATACTTTTCTACCGTTTTGACAAGATAGATTATGATGAGCTTGGAAACCCTGTACCCGTATGGCAGACGGAATATCTTGAAACGCTTGCCGTTTCGGTACGGCTTTTCGGAAATGACAAGATAGTTGTTTTCGGAGATAACCTTTGTGCGACATATAACACAGAGGGAGCGCTGCTTTCTACATATAAATACCCCCGTGAGCTTTCGGGTTTTGACTCAAACAGCAAAATAGCTGCGATGGTATTCAACAATTCGGAACAAAGAAGCTCTGAGATCGTTATGATCGACAGCGAAACAGGCGAAGAAAAATCATTCGGCAATGACTTTATCGTAAACAGCATCCATGTTTACGATTCGGAGGTTTATCTTCACAATAACCGTGATATTATCGCATACAATATACTTGGAGAAAAAGTTTCAAGCGCAGAGCTTTCGGAGGATTATGATGATTTCAGAAAGCTTGGCGGAAATGTTTTTCTGCTTGGATACGATACTATCAATAGAATAAATTTTAATTAAGGAACAGCAATGGACTTTTTATCAGAACATTATCTTGACATAATTACTGTACTTCTCATTATCATCATCACCTATTCGGGATATAAAAAAGGCATCCTGCAAATGGTCATATCGCTTGCTGGATTCTTTATTTCGGCAGCGGTTGCAGGCTTTGTGAGCAATGTAACATACGAATATGTATATTTTCACATTGTACAGCCATCGGTAATGGAATATATCGAAGCCGAAGCTGATAAGCTTTCGGAAGAATACTCACAGGAAAAGCTGCTCGAGAAATTCGGCGTTTCACTCCCCGACAGTGAATTTACAGCCGATGAGGAAATGCCGGACTTGACGAACGAAGAAATAAGTGGTAAACTTAACAGTATATTTAAAGAATACTGCGGCAGGATAACAGCATCGTTAAGCGGAGTCATCCCCGATGAGATACTTGAAAGCGCTGACAAATACCTTGAAAAAAACGAGCTTGACAAAGAGGCGGCGCTGAATTATCCCAACAATATGAAAGCTTCTGCTGCAACGCTTATCGAATCTGAAATAGTCCGTCCGGTTATGCTGAAGACGGTAAAAAATATAATATTCTTTATTACCTTTACGGTCATCTGTATTGTTTTTTCAATAATTTTACGGGCGGTCAAGGTAATCAGAAAAATAGAATTGATAAAAAAGCCGGATTCCTTCTTCGGTGGGATACTCGGATTTGTTTACTCTATTTTAACAATAATGGCAATTTCGCTGCTTTGCAGCATATTTATAAAGCTTACGGCAAATGAAAACTCTGTTCTGAATACGAGCGTTATTGAAAAAACATATATTTTCAAATACACTTATTCATCAAGCTTTCTTCTGCTGACAGCCTTATTCAAATAATAGTTTGGAGGACATTAAATGCTTTGTTCAAGATGTAAGAAAAGAACTGCTGTGGTATTCATTACAGCAATACAGGGCGAAGAAAATCACAACGAAGGTCTTTGTCTTGTTTGTGCAAAACAGCTTGGAATACCGCAGGTAAAAGAATACATGGATCAGATGGGAATGACCGATCAGGACGTCGAGGAGATCTCCGACGAGCTTACGGATATCACCGAAAGCGATGACGGCGGCTTCTTCAAGAAGGGCGGAACGGCAGGCTTCCCGAATTTTCTGCAGAGCCTTATGGGCGGACTTCCAAAGGGATTTGAAGCCTTTGCAAAATCCGAACCCGACAGTGAAGAAAACGGCACTTCCGGCGAAACAGCTGCCGAAGAAACCGAAAAAAAGAGCAAGGGTCCCCGTCAGAGAAAGATGAAGTCGCTTGAAACCTACTGTGACAATCTTTCTCGAAAAGCAGAGGAAGGCAAGCTCGATCATATCGTTGGCCGTGATAAGGAGATCGCCCGTACTATACAGATACTTTCACGCCGTCAGAAAAATAATCCCTGCCTTATCGGTGAACCCGGTGTCGGAAAGACAGCTATTGCCGAGGGTATAGCACAGAAGATCGCCGAGGGTGAAGTTCCATTCAACCTCAGGGATAAAAAGGTCTATCTGCTCGATCTCACAGCGCTCATTGCAGGCACACAGTTCAGAGGTCAGTTTGAAAGCCGTATGAAGGCGCTTATTGATGAGATCAAGAATGCAGGAAATATCATTCTGTTTGTCGATGAGATACACAATCTTGTCGGAACGGGCGGTGACAACGAAGGCTCGATGAATGCCGCAAACATTCTTAAACCTGCCCTCTCAAGAGGCGAGGTTCAGGTCATCGGTGCAACAACATTTAAGGAATACAGAAAATACATCGAAAAGGACAGCGCTCTTGAAAGACGTTTCCAGCCCGTTACTGTAAACGAACCTTCGATCAGCGAGACCGAGCAGGTTCTTTTCGGGATCAGACAGTATTACGAGGAGCATCACAAGGTCAAGATCACAGATGAACTGCTCAGAATGTGCGCTGTTCTTTCGGAACGCTACATCAACGACCGTTATCTCCCCGATAAGGCAATAGACCTTCTTGATGAAGCCTGCGCTTGCAGAAGCATACGCAGCACCGAATTGAACAAGCTTGATTCGATAAAGAAGGCTCTTGAAATGGAAGAGCAGAACGTTGCTGAAATTGAAGAAGCAGCTGAACCCGATTTTGAAAAGCTTGCAAACGCAAAGGCTGACATTTTAAAGCTTCAGAAGGAGCTTGAAGACGCTGAAGCTGCTGCAGAAAAGGTCTATGTAACTGAAGAAGACCTTTCAAAGGTAATTGAGCTTTGGACGGGTATTCCTGCAAGCAAGGTAGTTGAAAGCGAATATAAGAAGCTTGAAAATCTCGAAAGCAAGCTCCGTGAAAAAATAATCGGTCAGGATGAAGCTGTATCGCTCGTCTGCAAGGCGATAAAGCGCACAAGAGTTCAGCTCTCAAAACGCCGCAGACCTGCTTCATTTGTCTTTGTCGGACCCACAGGCGTTGGAAAGACCGAGCTTGTAAAGGTACTTGCATCAGAACTTTTTGACGGCACAGATCCGCTTATCCGACTTGATATGACCGAATATATGGAAAAATACTCGGTATCACGTCTTATCGGTTCGCCTCCGGGATATGTCGGCTACGACGAGGCAGGCCAGCTCACCGAAAAGGTTCGCAGAAAGCCTTATTCCGTTGTTCTCTTTGACGAGATCGAAAAGGCTCATCCCGATGTAATGAATATTCTTCTGCAGATACTTGACGAAGGCAGAGTTACCGATTCACAGGGCAGAACGGTCAATTTTGAGAACACTATCATTGTTATGACCTCAAATGCAGGATCAACGGATAAATCAACGGGTATCGGCTTCAACAAAACCGAATCAGAGGTTTCAAAGGAAAAGTCAATGAAGGCTCTCTCCGACTTCCTGCGGCCGGAATTTTTGAGCCGTATTGATGAGATCGTTACATTCTCTCCGCTCACAAAGGAAAATTACGAGGACATTGCAGCGCTTATGCTTGATGAGATGAAGGAACCTCTTGCTGAAAAGGGCATCACGCTCAAATACAGCAAAAAATCCCTCACAGCAATTGCTGAAAAAGCATTCGGACAGAAATTCGGTGCGCGTGATATCCGCAAGGTAATCCGTGAAGAGATCGAGGATAAGATTGCAGAGCTTATCATCACAAGTATTGCAGCTCCGTTTAAAACGATCAAGATCGGCGAGAAAAAGAATGAGCTTGAGATCACAACCGAATAAAATTCATGGGCAGTTTTTCATAAAGACTGCCCATTTTTCTACTCATTATTATTATCAAAAATTCTCTCAAAAAAATCGAGTTTTTTTGAAAAAAGGTATTGACATTTGATACAGTATATGGTATAATAAATATCGTCGTTAGGGAAGATTAAAATGCGAGTGTAGTTCAATGGTAGAACACTAGCCTTCCAAGCTGGTTGCGTGGGTT